>JBOGLY010000017.1:0-14756 GCA_050746425.1 Acidobacteriaceae bacterium | reverse complement strand
GGGTTGTTGCGGCTACCATTGGCTTCTACGCGGCCGGCCTTTCCGTCTATCAACGATGGCTGGTTCGCGGCCAGAATGTCTCGTTCGTAAAGAATACCCGTATTGAAGTCACAACCGTCCCAAGCCGCAATCCGCTGCCTGCGACAGCAAGTCCATCCAAATCCTTTTGAGAGGCGTCAGTTACTTGATACGCAATTTTCTGTACGTAGCCGGTTCCACTTTGCTTCTTCTCGCCCCTTCCAGCGGAAATGCTCAAAACACAACTCTCCCTCCAAATCCAAGTCCGAACATTTCTTCGGTGCAACGTGCGCGCTCGATAGATACGAGTTTCAACTTAGGGAGCGTTCCAGACAATCCAATATCGCATTCCTCCGAGCAAATCGCGTCGTCCTCTAATCCGAACGGGTCCAAGCAGGACAGCGAGATCATCTGCGGCATCGCTCATCTTGGCCGCTGCGTTCGCGATCTCGGCGAGGACGAAAAGGGCATCTTCACCAGTCCGATGCGCCTTCAGCCGAAAGATGCTTACTGGTTCGCGCCAATGGGCGCTGCGACAGGGTTGGCGTTCGCCTACGATGCCGACGCTGAACAGACCGAGGGCGTGGACGCAAACCGCACGAACGCCGCAAATAAAGTCGCGGATTTTGGCTCCTTCTGGGTCACCGGCGCGGAAGGCGTCGGAATTTATTTCGCCGGTCTTGCACAAAAAAATCCAAAGCTCGCGGAAACCGGACGCCTCGGCGCGGAGGCCATCATCGACTCTGGAACCGTGACGCTGGCGGCAAAGCTTGTCAGCAACCGGCAGCGTCCGCGGCAAGGCAACGGACAGGGGGATTTCTGGCCTTATGGCGTGCAGCATTGGGAGTGGGACTCCTCCTTCCCATCCGACCACGCAACCGCCAGCATGGCCCTCGCCCGCGTCGTTGCCGGCGAGTATCCCCGCTGGTACGTCGCCGTCCCCGCCTACGGTTTTGCTGAGGTTATCGGCGTCTCGCGCATTTTGGCGAATCAGCATTTCCCGTCCGACATATTGGTCGGACAGACCATCGGCTTTCTTTCCGGCTGCTATGTCCTGAATCATCGTTCTCTTTATTGGCCTGGCGCGAAGAAAAGCCTCGCCAGCAGAGTGATTGGCTCGGTAAATCCAATCGCTGATCCGCGAACGCGCAGCCTGGGAGCATCCATCGAGATTCCGCTCGGGCGCTGACTCGCTGATTTATCCTGAGAGGAATGAGAATGATTCGGACGACGGCGAAGATCGCATCCGGCGCGGGGATCTTGGCGCTTTCGCTCTTGATTCTCACCCCGCTGCGCGCTCAAACCGTCGCCGCGCCGCCTCAACAACAATCCCCGACAAACGCTTTACCGTCCGCGCCGCAACCCAACGCTCAAAATACTTCTCCCAACAACGCGAACGCGCCGTCGCTTCAGAGCCTCGGCTTTGCTCCATCCCAGATACAGGGGAGCGCACAGGAACAGGCGCTGCTCAACAAACGCACGCACATGCTCAAAGTGCATCAAACGCTCGGCCTGATCACTGCGATTCCGATGGCCGCCGCGCTGATCACCGGGCCGCAAGCCAAGGCGAAAGGTAAAAGAGGACAGACGATCACGGAGCCAACCTCGGCGAATCTGGATTTCCACATCGCTCTCGGCGGTCTCACGACGGGACTCTATTGGACGACTGCCTACTATGCGATATTTGCGCCAAAAATTACCGGAGTCAAACCCAGGGGAGCCATTCGCCTGCACCGCGACCTGGAGTGGGTGCATGGACCGGGAATGATTCTCACTCCAATCCTCGGCATCATGGCTTACAAGCAGGAAAATGCTGGAGAGAAAGTCCACGGCATCGCCTCGATGCATGGCACGGCTGCTTCCATCACGGCCTTGGCGTACGGCGCGTCGATCGTCGCGATATCCTGGCCGATTCACTGGAAGTTCTGGGAGCGATGATGAACATGAACAAGAAATACCTGATTGCCATTTTGCTGTTTGCGCTCCCCGTGTTCGCGCAGGCCAATAGTCAATGGGTGCTGGAAAAATCTACGCTCATCTACCACATTTCTCATCCGATGCATCAGGTAGATGGTGTCAGCCGCGCGGCGAAAGGGAAGGGAATTTGCCACGCCGGGGAATGCAATTTCCTGATTGCCGTGCCGGTAAAATCGTTCGACTCAGGCGACAGCAACCGCGATCTTCACATGCTGGAGGCGACTCGTGGAGGGCAATTTCCCATGGTCATCGTGCGCACCCAGTTTCCCGCGGCGGCAACAACTTCGCCGACGATCTTTGCCGACCTTCAGGTGCAGTTTGCCGGCCAGACCGCTTACTACCATCATGTCCCATTCCAGCGAACAACTGAAGGCAATCAAGTGCGGATAACAGGAACGATTCCGTCAACCTGTTCCGACTTCAAGATCGAACGGCCGTCGTTCCTCACCGTTCCCATCAAGAACGAAATTCCAGTAAAAGTGGACATGACCTGGCAAAAAATGAACCAGCCATAGAAAAAGTAAGACCGTTGCGGTCTATCCCTCGCAACGGTCCCGAATGTGGCAAACTTTCAAGAGGCAATTCCAAATTTACAGTCGCTCCGCTCACTTGTCTTGTACCCTTGGATGGATGATCGACTCCACCTTTCGATGGATACAGGCTTAAGCAATTCGCATAAGGTTCGCGCTGCACCGGAACCTTCAACCCGCCGGACACCCGGAAAATACGAGTTCAGTTTTTTCTCTTTTTCACGAGAGGCTCAGCTGTTTCCATTGCTCTCCGTAGCACTCCTGCTCTTTGCAATCCTCCCTGCACACGGGTTGAATCCCGATCGAAAGCTCAGCCAATATGGTCTGAAAATCTGGCAGACAGATAGCGGCCTGCCGCAGAATTCCGTGCGCGCAATTTTGCAGACCCGCGACGGGTACCTCTGGTTCGCTACTGGAGAAGGTGTCGCCCGCTTCGACGGAATTGGGTTCACCGTGTACAACCGTCGGAATACTCCTCAGCTACTTAGCAACGATATTCGAGGTCTTCTTCAGGACCGCGCAGGAAACCTCTGGATTGCCACGGCGGATGGGCTTACAAGGTTAAGCGCCAGCAGATTCGACGCATTCACCACTGCCAAGGGTCTACCGGACGACACCGTTTGGAGCGTATTTCAGGACGACAACGGCAGGGTCTGGGCGGTTACTGCCGGCGGGGTGGCCCGGTATAGCGATGGTCGTTTTGTCCCGTATACGAGCCGTCAGGGACTCTCCAGCAACACCGTCAACGCGGTGGCGGATGGGCCGGGCGGCTCCTTGTGGGTCGCGACTGACAGTGGCCTGGATCGAATCCAAAGTGGCCGCATCGCGCAAATGCCCGCTGAATCTCCTCTGCGGAAGGAGACGATTCGCGCCCTCGCAACCGATTCGTCCGGCGCTCTGTGGATTGGCGCTCAAAATGGACTCCAACGCTTGTCGAAGGGAGAGCTTCGCGCGTATGGGATCGCCGACGGGTTGCCCAACAGCGAAGTGGATGTTCTGCTTGCCGACCGATCAGGCAATCTATGGGTTGGCACTCCCGACGGCCTTGCGGAAATGACGAACGGAAAGCTGAAGACCTATACCACACGCAACGGACTGCCGGGAAACCAGATACAGACCATCTACCAGGACAGGGAGGGCCCGGTATGGGTGGGGACGAACCATGGGATCGCCCGCATTTATCATGGAGCGATAGACGCGTTCCCCTCCAAACAGGGCCTATCGGAGAACCTGATACTGGCGTTTTACCAGGATCGAGAAGGCTCTTTGTGGATTGGCACGGAATCTGGCGGCGTTGCAATTCTGAAAGACGCAAAGTTCACTACGCTGACAGAAAGCGATGGTCTGTCCGACGACCTGGTCACTTCCGTTTTACAAGATGGTCGGGGCATTATTTGGATCGGAACCAATGGCGGCGGCCTCAACCGCTACGATGGTAAACATCTCACTGCCTTCACCGAAAAACAAGGACTGACCAGCGATACGATTCTTGCGCTCGCCGCGGACGCCAAAGGAAATTTGTGGGTCGGGACCCCGGACGGTCTAAATCGAATGCAGCAAGGTCGCTTCACCTCAGCATCGGCAACCGATTTGCTGCCGGATGAATTTGTCCGCTCGCTGTTGGCCGATCCCTATGGCTCCTTATGGGTTGGCACAAGGCACGGACTCGCGCACATCCAACATGGGCAAGCAACAATTTTTACTCAGGCGGACGGCCTGGCGAATGACTTTGTTGGAGCAATGACCAAAGGCGGCGACGGCAGTTTATGGATTGGCACTCTGCATGGCCTGAGCCATTTCGTGCATGGGAGATTTACAAACTATACAAAAAGCAATGGCTTGTCCAGCGATGTCGTCACGGCGCTGCACCTTGATTCGCGCGGCGATCTTTGGATTGGCACGAACGGAGAAGGCCTGAATGTTCTCGACACCGGCAATTCGCAATCGCGGGTCCATTCCTTCCCTGCAACGCTCGGCCTTCCCGACGTGATTGACGGAATCCTCGAAGACGGCACAGGCCATCTCTGGATCGGCTCAAATAGCGGTATTTTTCGTGTGCTCATCCGCGATCTCAATGCGTTTATCGCCGGTCGAATTCATGCCGTCCCAATTGACTCCTACGGCACCGCGGACGGATTGAAGATTCGCGAGTGCAGCGGCATGGGACATCCGTCTTCGTGGAAGACGAAAGACGGGACGCTGTGGTTTTCCACCCTGAAGGGGGCCGCGTGGATCGATCCCAAAACATTCCATCGGAACCTTGTCCCTCCTTTAGTTGCAATCGAGCAGATTTCAGTCGACGAAAAGAACGTGCCCCTCAACGGGCCGGCCAAAATCGGTCCTGGGCATTCACGGTTTTCATTTTTCTATGCGGGGCTTAGTTTTGTCGCGCCGCAAAAGGTCCATTTCAAGTATCGCTTGGTCGGCTTCGATCGTTCCTGGATCGACGCCGGCACTCGCCGCGTGGCTTATTACACGAACATTCCACCCGGTAACTATCGATTCCAGGTGCTTGCGTCGAACAACGACGGCGTTTGGAGCACAAGCCCCGCGTCTTTCGCATTTCAGCTTCAACCCTTTTTTTGGCAGACATATTGGTTCGATATTTTTTGTGCATTTTTTGCGCTCTTCATCGCGTGGCTCATTTACCGCTGGCGAGTGCACCAGGTGGAGGTCCGTTTTAGCGCCGTGCTTGCGGAACGTACTCGCATTGCACGCGAAATTCACGACACGCTCGCTCAAGGTTTTGTCGGGGTGTCGGTCCAGTTGGAATTGGTTGCGCAGATGCTCACAACTTCTCCACAGTTGGTGCGCGAGCAGTTGGATCAAACCCGCAGGCTGGTGCGCGATAGCCTGTCTGAAGCGCGCCGTTCCATCTGGAACCTTCGATCCAGCGAAGCAGGGACCGTGGATTTTGCATCCCGATTTTCAGCGGCAATTCGAGGAAGGACGGACGGCCGACCGATTGAAACAACCATTCAGTTCACTGGAACCTACCGGCCCCTCCCGGAACAAATCGAATCGGAGTTGCTTAAAATTGCGTTGGAGGCAGTGGCAAATACCCTTCAGCACGCTGCGGCGACGCGTTTAAATGTTCAGGTGCAATATGAGGTTGCGCTGGTAAAAATGTTCATACAGGACAACGGCGTCGGCCTTCCAGGGGATTGGAAAGCTTCCCGGACCGAAGGACACTTCGGGCTGCTTGGAATGCGGGAAAGGGCGGAGACGATTGGCGGAACATTTACCGTGGATGCCAGTCCCGGCGCAGGCACAAAACTGTCCGTGGCACTGCCGATTCGCGAGCAGGTGTAGAGTGAAACTCATCCAGCCTGATAGCAGTACGACAGCGCTTTGGAACATACGAACTTCATGACCGATTCAATCAATATTATGATCGTGGAGGACCACCACGTTGTCCGCGAAGGCCTTGTTGCTTTAGTCAACGGCGTTCCTGGTATGCGGGTCGTCGCGGAAACTGCCGATGGGAAAAAGGCCCTCGAATTGTTCGCCGAGCATCTGCCGGACGTCACCTTGATGGATTTGCGTTTGCCGGGAATCAGCGGCGTTGAGGCCATTGCCCGCATCCGCGGCCAATTTCCCCAGGCGCGCATTATTGTGCTGACCACCTACGATGGCGACGAAGACATACACCGCGCACTGGACGCAGGAGCGCGCGGCTATCTTCTAAAAGGCATGTCGGGCGACGAACTCATGGATGCCATCCGCGCCGTCCACTCAGGCCGGTCCAGAATTCCAGCCAAGGTCGCCGAGCGTCTCGCGGAATGGATCGTACGGCCGGCGCTCACCGATCGCGAGCTGGATGTCCTTCACGAAATCGTCTCCGGAAAATCCAATAAGGAAATTGGCAAGGAGTTGACCATTTCCGAAGCGACCGTCAAATCTCACATCAACAGCATTCTTGGCAAGCTCGGCGTGACCGACCGCACACAAGCTGTCACCGCCGCAATTCAGCGCGGCATCGTTCATTTTGATTAGGCGCGCTGGAGCGGATCTATTGGTATCGTGATTAAAATTTCGGTCCGTCATTCTGAGCGTAGCGAAGAATCTCGGCATTTGCTTTCTCAAAAGACATAGATCGGAATTAAGGACCTTCATGAAAAATCGACTTCTCGCATTCTCTCTAGTGCCGTTCGCCGCCCTGCTGCTGGCGGTAAATATCTCCGCTGAACAGGTGTGGCGTGCTGCAACGCAACAGGAGATGGCCGCGTGGATTCCCACCCGGGCGCCCGTGGTGAAAGAGCAAATCGAAACAGAAGCTCGAACGGAAACCGGCATTGTGGACAATCACGGGAAATACATTGCGGGCGCCGTTCTCATCACATCCGGATACTCGGCCAATGGAAAGTACTCGATTTTCCTGGTGACGCAGGTCCCGTTAAAAATCGGTACAGCTTCGCTTCAGCCAGGCCAGTATGTCTTCGGCTGGCATCGAGTGAACAACAGCCTCGATGTGATGTTTTATGAAGCCGCTTCCGGCCGGTTGCTCGGCGACGTTCAGGCCAACCGCGATGAAACCCATCGACGAATCGAATCCTTCCACATCCTTACACCGGCGGAACATTCCATCATGCTCATCGGTCGCTTTGGCTTTCACTATGAAATAGAGAAATGAACCATGCCATCTTCCACCTCCGAGTCCCGAAGCGCGACAATTTGCCGGAGTAACATTGCGGGCCTCCATGCTTTCGCGCTATCGTTAGACCAGTTTTCCTGTGGATGTACGCTAACAAGAAAATCCGACGCATCCGTTTCTTAAAAAACGAATGCAAATAGAAAATGGCAGCGCCTCACAATAACAGGAAAACTCGTCTAGTACGCTTCGAATATGAGCTTAGCAACCTTCAGCTTCGACCGCTGGCTTCCGTGAATTTTCTACCTGACGCTATTTCATCTGAGAGGGAAACATATCGTGAAAAATTTGGATCGTAGAACTTTTCTTAAGGCCGCGGGACTGGCCACGGCCGAAACTCTCGTTGGACCCAACATGCATCTGCTGGCGCAGGAGCAAACGGAGGCAGCTCAGTCTGCATCGCCCAACGATACGATTCAATTCGCGTTGATCGGCGCTGGAATTCGCGGGCAGGGAATTACAAAGACTGCTTTGCAGATTCCTGGAGTCAAGCTGGTCGCCGTTTCAGATACTTACCAGGGCAGGCGCGATCACAGCAAGGAACTCTGGGGCAACGACATTTTTACCACGGTCGATTATCGCGAGATTCTCGCGCGCAAAGACATCGACGCGGTGGTTGTCGCGGTGCCGGACCACTGGCATAAGCAGATTGCCGTGGATGCCATGCACGCCGGCAAAGATGTGTATTGCGAGAAGCCGATGATCCATAAATACTCCGACGGCCCGGAGATGATCGAGGCGGCGCGCAGCACGAAAAGAATCATTCAGATTGGCAGCCAGCGCGTCAGCAACGTCGCCTACATAAAAGCGAAGGAGTTGTTGGCCGCCGGTTCCATCGGCAAGCTGAACATGGTGACGGCATGGTGGGACCGCAACTCCGCCGTAGGCGCATGGGACTACACGGTTCCGCTCGACGCCTCGACTGAAACTTGCGATTGGCCGCAATTTCTGGGCACCGCGCCGAAGATTCCCTTCAACGCCGAACAATTTTTCCAATGGCGCAAATGGAAAGCTTATGGCTCTGGCGTCGCTGGCGACCTGTTTGTCCATTTGTTCAGCGGTACCCACTTTGTGACCGGGGTGCATGGACCCACGCGTGCAATGGCAACCGGCGGTCTGCGCTTTTGGAAAGACGGTCGCAATGTGCCCGACGTCATGGTGGCGCTGTTCGATTATCCCGAGGCTTTCAACCTCAGCCTTCGCGTCAATTTTGTAAATGGCGGCTCGGAAAGCGAAGGGCTCATCTTCACCGGCTCCGAAGGAACAATGCAGATTTACGGCGACAATGTCAGCTTGAGTCGCACGCCGCGCGAAACTGAGCCAGGGTACACGATCGACACATTTACGAACGATATGCAGAAACGAATTCTGGAGCAATATCGCCAGAAGTACCCAGTGCCCCACCCCAACGGTCCGCCCTCAAGGAACTTCGAAGAGTATTTTGCCGCACCCGGTTACGACGACGTGTACAGCCACTTCTACAACTTCTTTAACTCAGTTCGGACCCGTCAGCCCGTAGTCGAGGATGCGGTATTCGGCTATCGCGCCGCCGGGGCCGCGCTGCTCAGCAACATCAGCTATTTCAGCGGTAAGATGGCCCACTGGAATCCGGAAACCATGGAGTTGGTATCTTGACTGGATGGAAAAGCGCTTCACGTGAAAGATATGGGTGCCCCATACTCGCCGCGTTCTTTGCGGCTAGTGTGGGATAGGATGATCCAACGAACTAGGGCCGAATCAATTGCCAGGAGAAATCGAATGAGTCGTTCTGCACTCTCATCGCGAATTGCCGTTGCCGCCCTCGCGTTTGCCTGCGCCATTCCCATGCTCGCGCAGAAGGTGGAAACTCCGCGCCTCACTAAACCCGGCAACGGACCGTACGGTGTGCCCCAGGTGACTTTTTTTGTGCATCGGCTCGGCACCGACCACGCCGAAGGAATTACGGTCCTCGACATGAACGGCGACGGTCGCCCTGACCTTCTCAGCGGCGCTTACTGGTACGAAAACCCTGGCGCGCAAGGCGGCGTCTGGAAGCGGCACCAATACCGTACCGTCGGCATTCACAATGAGTTTGTCTCCGATGCGGGCGAATGGACGGTCGACGTCAACCATGACGGCGCGCCCGACGTCGTCACTTATGGATGGATCGAGAACGGGCTTTTCTGGTGGGAGAATCCCAGGAAGCAAAATGTGATGTGGAAACGCCACTTCATCTGCAACAGCTACGACACAGAAGGCGGATGGATGGGCGACATCAACGGCGACGGCAAGCCCGATCTGGTTCTGGCGCACTACAACCACTCCGGCGTGTTGTGGGTCGACTTTTCCGGCCCGAAGCCGATCGTTCATCACCTCGGCGAGGAC
This sequence comes from Acidobacteriaceae bacterium, assembly GCA_050746425.1. Classification (GTDB taxonomy): domain Bacteria; phylum Acidobacteriota; class Terriglobia; order Terriglobales; family Acidobacteriaceae; genus JAKAAZ01. The sequence goes on along the minus strand of JBOGLY010000017.1, from coordinate 5,216 downwards.
CATAGCCGCGATAAGGATGTCGGCAATCCCGACGGAATCGTTCATCGCGTATCGGCTGAAAGCAAAGCGGAGGATGGCCACGGCATCGGCATTGCCGATATTAACGGCGACGGCAAGGCCGACGTTCTCACTCCTTACGGCTGGTTTGAAAACATCGACGCCAATCGCGACAAATGGAAATGGCACCCCGACTGGAACCTGGGCGATGCCGGATTTCCCATCATCGGCTACGACGTAAATAACGACGGCAAGATGGACATTATTTACGGGCAGGGCCACAGCTACGGCCTCTATTGGCTGGAGCAGAAGGGAAGCGGCGTCACCCGTCACTGGGTCCGCCATGTCATCGACGAATCCTATTCGCAAATTCACGCGTTGAAGCTGGTCGATCTTGATGGAGACGGTCAACCCGAGTTGCTCACCGGCAAGCGCTACCGCGGACACTCCGGCGACGATCCAGGTTCCTACGATCCGCTCGTCGTCTATTACTACAAAATTAATCGCAAGACCGCCAAATTCACGCGCTATGCGATCTCCGTCAACGGAACGGCGGGCGCCGGAACGCAGTTCGTCACCCAGGATTTGGATGGCGACGGTGATATCGACATTGCCACCGCGGGGAAGACCGGCGTTCACTTCTTCGAAAACCTGAAAATCGACCGCGTTCCAAAAGCGGAACGGGAAAAAGAAATTCTGCTCAATAAGAATTGGCCGTTCCCTGGAGAAGGCAAGGAAGTCCCGCAGGAAGACGAACCGAAGTAGCCGAACACCGTTATCGCGAGCGCAGTTGAGGGAACACCCGTGCCAGGTGGTTATGTTCAAGGCGCCAACGCGTCCGAGCACCGTGCCGCTTCCGCGGGAACGAGCGTCAGCCAGTGGTATGCGTGGCTGATCTGCGGAATCGCCGCAATCGCCGGGCTGCTCTTCGGCTTCGATATTGCCGTCATCAACGGAGCGATCGTATTCCTTCGCGTCGCATTCCATCTGTCGGATTTTCAAACTGAAATTGCCGTCAGCAGCTTGCTTATAGGCTGTATTGCGGGCGCTGGGGTGGCCGGCTGGTTGAGCGATCGTTACGGCAGAAAACGCGTGCTGTCTCTTTCCGCCCTGCTATTCGCCGTGTCTTCGTTGGGAGCGGCGCTTCCACACGATTTTGTCCAGTTTGGCTCGGCGCGCTTTGTCGGAGGCATCGCCATCGGCGTGGCATCCATGCTCGCCCCGCTGTATATCGCGGAAGTCGCCCCGGCGCGCATTCGCGGGCGCCTCGTCTCCTTAAACCAGATGGCCATCGTTACCGGCATTCTGCTGGCATATCTCGTCAACTGGGCGCTCTCTTTTTCCGGCGCCTCCAGTTGGCGCTGGATGTTTGCCGCGGCCATTGTGCCTTCGCTTGGCTTGTTCTTTGGAGTTTTCTTCGTGCCGGAAAGCCCGCGCTGGCTGATGGAGCAGGACCGCGAAGCGGAAGCGCGAACTGTCCTGACCCGTGTCGAAGGCGCGGAGCAAGCGGACCGGCAGCTTGTCGAAATTCGCCACGCGCTGCAACAAGAAACCAGCACTTTCAGAGATCTCCTCGCGCCCGCATTGCGGCGTCCGCTTTTTCTTGTCGTCGCGCTCTCCATCCTGCAGCAGATTACTGGAATCAACACCGTCCTCTTTTACGGGTCCATCATCTGGCAGCGTCAGTTGGGCGGCCACGCTTCCAGCGCCATCGGCGCAAATGCCGTCATCGGCGTGGTCAACTTCATCGTGACGATCGCCGCTCTCTGGCTGATCGAACGCTCCGGGCGCCGGCCGGTGCTGATGCTCTCAAGCGGCTGCATGGCGATCTGCCAATTGCTGCTGGGCCTCGCGTTTCTGCTGAAGCCTGCCCCCGCACCGCTCGTGCTCGGCGCTATGCTGCTTTGCGTGGCGGCATTCGCCATTGGCCTTGGGCCCGCCACCTGGGTGCTTATGGCGGAACTGTTTCCGACGCGAGTCAGGGGCCGCGCCATGTCGATTGCCAACATGGCCCTCTGGATCGCCTGTTTCGCGCTGACCTTCACGTTCCTTTCTCTGGCACACGCCATCACCATCACCGGCGCTTTTTGCCTGTACAGCTTCCTCTGCGTGGTGACATTTCTGCTCGTGTGGCGCATGGTGCCCGAGACCAAGGGAAAAACACTAGAGCAGATCGAACTTCTCTGGCAGCGGTAAAGACGCCGCCAAACTTTGTCGATCACATAGAAGCTCGTTTACGAAGAAGTGGAAGATGGGTCCGTTCGCACAAGTCCACCATCGACGCGCGGCTTTGTTATCAGGTATTACATCTCCGCCCGCTCTGCCGCATAATCATTCGGAAGCAGCCTGGCTCCAGTGACGTACTGCGCCAAAGAAGATGTTGTCGTCCTGAGCGCAACGAAGTGAAGCAAAGGATCTCGCGGTTTTCCGGCGAAAGCACCAGGCCGTTCGCCTCCATCACGATGACGATTTTGCACTTCGCAAAAAAATCCTTTCAGGCGCACCCTTTTCCACACCAGCCCACATTGTCTGGATTCTTCGTTATCCTCAGAATGACGGGATATTTTTCTGCCAGCGATCCAGAGGAGCCATCTTTATGAACAGCTTTAAGAGCCGGTCACAATTGAAATCCGGCGATTACACATACGAAATCTTCAAACTGAACGCGCTTGAAAAGCACGGCGTCTCCCTGCACAGCCTCCCGTACTCGCTGCGCATACTGCTTGAAAACCTGCTGCGTCATGAAGACGGAAAAAGCGTCACCGCCGACGACATCAAGTTCCTCGCCAACTGGGACGCCCACGCCGAGCCATCGCGAGAGATTGCCTACATGCCCGCGCGCGTCCTTATGCAGGACTTTACCGGCGTACCCGCCGTAGTCGATCTCGCTGCCATGCGCGATGCGATGCGCTCACTCGGTGGCGATCCGGAAAAGATCAATCCTCTACAGCCCGCCGAGTTGGTCATCGACCACTCCGTTCAAGTCGACCAATACGGCACCGGCGATTCCTATTCCATCAACGTCGCCATGGAGTACCAGCGCAACCGCGAGCGCTATGCATTTTTGAAATGGGGTCAGACAGCTTTTCGCAATTTTTCCGCTGTCCCGCCCGGCATGGGTATCTGCCATCAAGTGAATCTGGAATATCTGGCGCGCGTTGTGTTCACCACCCAGCCGAATGCCGCGGGCATTGTGCAGGCGTATCCCGATACGCTGGTCGGCACCGACTCGCATACCACCATGATCAACGGCCTGGGAGTGCTTGGCTGGGGCGTTGGCGGCATCGAGGCGGAGGCGGCCATGCTCGGCCAGCCAGTGTCCATGCTGGTTCCGCAGGTGGTTGGGTTCAAACTATCTGGCAAACTCCGCGAAGGTGCAACGGCAACCGATCTCGTGCTCACCGTGACCGAGATGCTGCGCAAGCATGGCGTCGTCGGAAAATTTGTCGAATTTTACGGCCCCGGCGTCAGCGAGCTTTCCTTGGCCGACCGCGCCACCATCGGCAACATGTCGCCGGAATACGGCGCGACCTGCGGCATCTTTCCGGTTGATGCGGAGACGCTGCGCTATCTAAAACTGACAGGCCGCGGCGAGCAACACATTGCGCTGGTCGAGGCTTATTACAAGGAGCAAGGCCTGTTCCACACGCCGGATGCGCCGGAGGCAAACTATTCCTCGTCGCTGTCGCTCGATCTTGCGACCGTGGAACCAAGCATTGCCGGACCGAAGCGCCCGCAAGACCGCGTGCGGCTGAGCGAAGCCGGTCCCAGCTTTAAAAAGCAATTACCTTCGTTGCAAGGTCCTCGCGCAAGTGTGGCCGCCGAACGGCAAGTCCAACGCTGGGACGGCGAAGGCGGCCATCCCTCCGCGAATGGAAACGGAAACGGCGCGCCCGAACAAGGCCACGCCGCATCCATCCACGACCGCTTCGGCGTCGACGTGGACAAATATCTCGACCACGGCTCCATCGTCATCGCGGCAATCACAAGCTGCACCAATACCTCCAATCCTTCGGTGATGCTGGCGGCGGGCCTGCTTGCGAAAAAAGCGGTCGAAAAAGGTCTCACGGTTCCGCCGTGGGTGAAGAGCTCGCTCGCCCCTGGCTCGCGCGTTGTCGCGGACTATTACAACAAATCCGGACTGACCCAGTATCTTGATCGACTGCGATTCAACATTGTCGGCTACGGCTGCACCACCTGCATTGGCAACTCCGGCCCGCTTCCGCCCGATGTCGCGAAATCAATTGACGATCACGGCCTGGTGGCTGTTTCCGTGTTGAGCGGCAATCGCAATTTTGAAGGCCGCATCAACTCCGATGTGCGCGCGAATTATTTAATGTCGCCGCCGCTGGTGGTCGCATACGCGCTGGCTGGCCGCATCGATCATGACTTTGACCACGATCCGCTCGGCAAAGACAAGCAGGGCAATCCTGTATTTCTCAAGGACATCTGGCCGTCTCAGCAGGAGGTACAATCCACGCTTGCCAGTTCCATCGACTCCGGCATGTTCCGCAAGCAGTATTCAACCGTGACCGATGGCGACAGCAACTGGCAGAAGCTGAAATTTCCTACTGGCAAAACCTATGGCTGGGAGGCGGATTCCACCTACATCCGCAAAGCGCCGTATTTCGATGGCATGGGGCCGAAGCCTCCAGCGGTCGAAGATGTCCGCGACGCCCGCGTGCTCGCCATGCTCGGCGACAGCGTGACGACAGACCACATTTCTCCCGCCGGTTCCATCAAGCTGAACGGCCCGGCAGGGAAGTATCTCACCGAGCATGGAGTGAAACCGGCCGACTTCAACAGCTACGGATCGCGCCGCGGCAACCATGAAGTCATGGTGCGCGGGACGTTCGCCAATGTGCGCCTGCGCAACAAGCTTGCTCCAGGGACCGAAGGTGGCGTGACTCGCCTGCTGCCAGAAGGCGAACAGATGAGCATCTTCGACGCCTCCGTGCGCTATGCGGAACGCAATACGCCGCTGATTATTCTCGCCGGCAAAGAGTATGGCTCCGGGTCTTCACGAGATTGGGCCGCAAAGGGGCCGAAGTTGCTGGGAGTTCGCGCGGTCATCGCGGAATCGTTCGAGCGCATCCATCGCTCGAACCTGGTGGGCATGGGGATATTGCCGCTGCAGTTTGAAGCCGGCCAAAATGCCGAGTCTCTCAGCCTGACTGGAGAAGAAATCTACGATGTCCCCGGATTGAGCGGACTACTGG
>JBOGLY010000016.1:0-14848 GCA_050746425.1 Acidobacteriaceae bacterium | reverse complement strand
GCCTGGAGGTGCGCAGTCTGCTGCTGCTTCCGATTGGCGGCCTGCCGTCCTACGCGACCCCCGAATCCACTGAAAAGGCATCCGAGGGCAGTGTGCAGATGTCCTTGGCGATGGTCGGTCCGATTACGAGTTTTGCCGCCGCTTTCGTATTGCTTGGCTTCATAGTCGGAGTTTCGCCCAGCGTCTCAGTCATGGCAAAGCCCTGGGTCAGCGCCCACCATTTGCTGCGAAGCGCTTTCTGGCTGAACATTTTCCTGGCGGTCGTGAACCTGCTCCCCGCTTACCCGCTCGATGCGGGCAGGTTGGTCCGCGGCAATTTCTCGCGCACTCAAGGGGCGCTGAAGGGGACCCGTGCCGCCTCCGGAATTGGACAAGTAATTGCCCTGGCATTGATCGTTGCTGGAGTGTTCTGGCAGAACCCGTGGTTGCTTCTGGGCGGATTCTTCATTCTGGTGGGCGCGCAATTGGAAGACCAGGGACTGGTCTTTCAATCCGTGGTGGACACGGTGCGCATGCGCGATATTATGCTGACGGATTTTGCCTGCCTTTCCACCTCCGACACGCTGGAAGACGCCGTCTACAAATCCATCCACAACCTGCAGGACGATTTTCCCGTGGTGCGCGGCGGCATGTTGGTCGGCGTAGTGTCGCGACAAAGAATCGTAGAGGCGCTACAGGTCGATGGCAACGCGTACGTGCAGTCGATTATGTCGCGAGGGTTTCAGGTGGCGCAGCCGGAAGATTCTCTCGGGGTCACATTTCGCCGCATCAACGCAGGGCGCGGGCTTTCGCTGGTTCCGGTGCTCGATGGGGAGCAGATTGTTGGCATTGTAACGCTGCAGAACCTGATGCATAGCATGGGGCTGCTGGCGGAAAGCCGACGTCTGCAACAGCTGTCCTCCTGACGAAACAAAATCCACGCGGTTGCCCCATGCCTCGATTCTGAGACGGGGGTTTCGCGCCGTCGAGATCGCTGGACCCATGAATTCCACTGACACGCCGCTTCCGTCCGGCCTCTATATCGTCGCCACACCCATTGGAAACCTGGAAGACATTACGCTGAGGGCACTGCGAATCCTGCGCAGCGTAGACCGTATTGCGTGCGAGGACACGCGCCAGACCCGCAAGTTGCTCTCGCACTTTGGCATTGCCGTGCCGACTGTGAGCTGCCATGCCCACAATGAGCGCGAATGCGCTGAAAAATTGATTGTGGAGTTGAAAGCCGGGGCGCGCATCGCGTTGGTTTCGGATGCCGGTATGCCCGGCATTTCCGATCCAGGGTCGCATCTGGTGTCGCAGGCGGTTGCCGCCGGGATCCCGGTGATCCCAATTCCCGGGGCCTCGGCAGCCGTTTCGGCGTTGGCGGCGTCGGGTCTCGATACTGCAGCATTTTTGTTTGTCGGTTTCCCGCCTGCCCGGGCAGGCGAACGGCGAAGTTTTTTTGAGACTCTTCGCGGCGAGCGGGCCACGCTGGTTTTCTATGAAGCTCCGCACCGGGTGGTTGAATCCTTGCGGGACGCGATCGCAGCTTTCGGTCCGCAACGAAGGACGGTCCTTGCTCGCGAGATCACCAAGCTGCATGAAGAGTTTCTACGCGGCACGCTGCGGGACTTGGAAGTCGCCTGTGCCAGCCGCGATTTGATCCGCGGCGAGATCACACTTCTGATTGCCGGAGCCGATCCCTCCGAGTCCGCAGCAGGCGGTGCGCCGACAGAAGGTAGCTTACGCGCTGCAATGGCGCTCTATCTTGGCGAGGGGATGGACGAGCAGGCCGCGCTGAAGCGGATCGCGCGCGACCGTGGCGTTTCGAAAAGCGAGGTCTATCGAGAGTGGCAGCGCGACCAGGGCCACCGAAAATGAAGTCCTGGCATTCATAAAAAGCGCGCTTTTAATGGGCGTCGTTTAAAGCGGCTTCGGTCTCAGGCTCCCGGCCTTTCAGACGGTCGTAGAGATAGAGATCGCTGATGGTTCCCAACGCCAGGTTATAGTAGTCGGGGGTTCCGATCGCTTCCCAAAGCTCCTCGTCAAACGCATGTAGGGCGTGGAGATGAGCCGCGGTCGCCGATGTTTCCAGCCGGCTGGTGCGCAGAAATTTCTGGTAGCCGCGGTCGATCAGGGTAGATATTTCGCCGCCCACCATGTATCCGGGCCTTGTCACGTAGGCAACTCCACCCTTCGTGGTCCGCGTTAATACCGCGCCACAGCCATATTTACGGACTTTCACCTGATCTGTGGTCCCGTTTGCGTCTTTCGGGGCCTGCTCGACATCGAATCCGTGAGACAGGAAATAGGTCAGGGCGCTCTCAAATGTCTTGGCTGGAACAGCAGATTTCTTGCTCATAGGAATATTGTTGTTAGCTTGAATGGCGGCGCGATCTGCCACAGGTAATTGCGATCATTCGCCGTCAGACGCTACACTTTAAGTATAACTTGGCGGAACAACAGGATTCAGACGCGACGCCCGGCAATCCGACCGAGAAGGACGAGAAGTAAAGTAATGCTGACGACTGACCAATCCGAGAAGAAGGTCGCCATCGCTCCCGTGTTGCTGGGCAGCGGGATGCTGGATCGCATCGGCAATACGCCGCTGATTCGGATCGAACCGGTTGACAGGCAAATCGATGGAGTCCAAATACTTGGCAAAGCGGAGTGGGCCAACCCCGGCGGCTCGGTGAAGGACCGCGCTGCTCGTGCGATCGTGCTGGATGGAATTGAACGCGGCCTGATCGGACCCGGCAAGGAGAAGCATCTGCTGGATGCGACCAGCGGTAACACAGGGATCGCATACGCAATGATGGGCGCGGCGATGAAATTTCCGGTCACTCTGGCGATGCCCTCCAACGTCTCGCCGGAGCGGAAGCAGATTTTGGCAGCTTATGGGGCGAACGTCCTGTGGACCGATCCCGCGGACGGCACCGATGGTTCTATCCGCAAAGCGCAAGAGCTCTCGGAGAAACAGCCGGAGAAATACTGGTATGCCGACCAATACTCGAACGACAACAACTGGCTGGCGCATTATCGGACCACCGCGAATGAAATCTGGCAGCAAACCGAAGGCCGCGTCACGCATTTTGTTGCCGGACTTGGAACCAGTGGAACTTTTGTCGGGACCACTCGCCGTTTGAAGGAATTGAACCCGCGCGTCCAATGCATTTCATTGGAGCCGGACTCGCCGTTCAACGGGCTGGAAGGCCTGAAGCACATGGAAACAGCTATTGTGCCGCGGATTTATGATGCTAGCCTCGCCGACGGCAAGATTGAAATGGGGACCGAAGTCTCGCACGCGATGGCGAGACGGCTGGCGCGCGAATGCGGCTTGCTGGTTGGCATTTCAGCCGCCGCCGCTGTAGCGGCCTGCCTTCAGATTGCGGAAGAGTGCGCGGCGAAAAATCAGGAAGCGGTCATCGTCGCCATTTTGGCCGATGGAGCGGACAAATATCTAAGCGAACGGTTTTGGGAGGAATAGCAAGGCGATGCTGCGCATGGACCGAACCCAATTCGAAAGGATTCGCCTGCATGGAGAATCGGCATATCCGCATGAATGTTGCGGCGTGTTGCTGGGCCATGCGGAAGATGGCGCAAATACGGTCGTCGATACTATCCCAGCGGAAAATACCCGGTCCGACTCTGCCCATAATCGTTACCAGATTGCGCCGCGGGAATTGATTCGCATCCAGCAGCAAGCGAGGCACCGCGGATTGGATATAGTCGGGTTCTATCATTCGCATCCCGATCATCCCGCGCAATGGTCGAAGACCGATTTCGACGAAGCTCACTGGATCGGTTGCTCCTACGTGATCACCAGCGTGATTGGGAATGCTGCCAGTGGCGGCGAGGCCACGCGATGTCGGGCCACGGAAACAAACTCTTTCCTGTTGGCAGGGACGAGCGAGGAAGACAAACGCCTGGAACGCCAGCCGATCGAAGTTGCCACCAGTGTCGGCGTGCGATAGTCGCGCATCGATCCTCACCGACCCACACATATCCAGAAAGAACATGCGAGGATTGCATCATGCAGATTCATATTCCAACTCCGCTGCGGACCTATACCGGTAAGCAGCCAGTAGTCGATGTTAAGGCGGACACGGTTGCACAAGCGCTCGATCGACTGACAAAGAAATTTCCAGAGCTGCACAAGCATCTCTACACCGATCAGGGTAAATTGCGCGCGTTCGTCAACGTGTATTTGAACGACGAAGACATCCGCTATATCGACCAAAAAGAAAATGCGGTTGTGAAGGATTCCGACTCGCTATCGATTATTCCGTCGATCGCGGGCGGCGGGCCAACCGTCGAGGCTCCAGCGCCGACCGCGGTACTTACGCCGGAAGAAATGTCGCGCTACTCGCGCCACCTGATATTGCCCGAAGTGGGCGAGGTTGGCCAGATGAAATTGAAGGCCGCGCGCGTACTGTGTATCGGGGCCGGCGGACTGGGAGCGCCGCTGACCATGTATCTGGCGGCGGCTGGCGTAGGAACTATCGGCATCGTGGACTTTGACGTGGTTGAAGCGAGCAATTTGCATCGCCAAGTGATTCACGGTACCAGTGACGTTGGCCGCTCCAAGCTCGATTCCGCGGAAGACTCGCTGAAGGCCATCAATCCTAACGTGAAGATCGTGAAATTTCCAGCTCGTCTAAGCAGCGAAAACGCTATGGAGATTTTCCGAGATTTCGACATTGTCGCCGACGGCACTGACAATTTCCCGACGCGCTATCTGGTGAACGATGCCTGCGTGTTGAGTGGCAAGCCGAATGTCTACGCATCGATCTTTCGCTTTGAAGGACAGGCCAGCGTTTTCAGCATGGAAGATGGTCCCTGCTATCGCTGCCTTTATCCCGAACCTCCGCCGCCCGGTCTGGTGCCGTCCTGCGCCGAGGGTGGGGTGCTTGGCGTTCTGCCCGGTCTGCTCGGCATGGTTCAGGCCACGGAAGTTCTCAAGCTAATACTCGGCCAAGGCGATCCGCTGGTGGGACGATTGCTGCTGGTAGACACTCTGGCCATGCGTTTTCGCGAATTGAAACTGCACAAGAACCCGGACTGCCCGGTTTGCGGCACTCATCCGACGATCACGAAGCTGATCGATTACGAGCAGTTTTGCGGGTTGCCGTCGAAGTCGGCGCCGCCCCCTGCAATGGTCAACGGCATTCCTCAGATGCAGCCCGAGGACCTTAAGCGGCGCATCGACGCCGGCGAGGACCTGTTCCTGCTGGATGTGCGCGAGCCTTATGAATTTGCGATTGCGCAGATCGGCGGACACTTAATCCCGCTGAATGATCTGCCCAAGCGAGTGCGCGAGCTGGATCCGAAGCGGGAAATTGTTGTCCATTGCAAAGTTGGCGGACGCAGTCAGATGGCCGCGGAATTCCTGGCGCGAAACGGCTTCAAGAACGTCCATAATGTTGCGGGCGGCATCGATGCCTGGTCGGAAAAGGTGGACCCGAAGGTGCCGAAGTACTGATCGGATTCGTGGGCTGTAGTTGAAAAATATAGTCGTCATCGATTTCGCTATCATGCGGCGGACTTACGCGCCTTTTTTTTCAGCGCGTGACGCTTGAGAAATTCAGCGAGCGCGACAGCATTGTTATGCTCGGTATCGTGGGAGCTGTAAATCAGCGTTACCGCCCCCTTTTTTCCGGCATCGACAATCGGCTTCCAGCCACCTGGATTGGATTCCAATTCGGCAAAATAGCGACGACGAAATTCATCCCACTTCGCGGGATCATGGCTGAACCATTTGCGCAACTCGGTGCTGGGGGCCACATCTTTCAGCCATTCCTTTATGTGCAAGGAGGTTTTCTTGACTCCTCGCGGCCATAGCCGCTCTACCAGGAACCGTGTTCCGCCCCTTTTGCCGTGTAGATTGTATGCGCGCTCCAGTTCGATCATCAGGAAACTCCGTTTTGCTCTAGCCCGGCTGGCCGGCGACGTCGGTTGCCGGCGTGATTCCAATTGGCGCGGCAACCTCGCTCCCATTGCAGGCAGATTTCCTTACCTCAATTTTTCCATCGCGTATTCTGGCCTCAAGGCATGGCTGCGGATGAACGGCGGGCCCGTCGATCACGCGGCCATCCGATAGCGCGAATCGAGAACTATGCCATGGGCAGACGATGTTGTCTCCCTCCAGCTTTCCTTCCGACAGCGGTCCGCCAAAGTGGGAGCAGCTGTCCGCCAGCGCGAACACTCGCTGACCGCGCCGAACCAGCAGAATCGGGACACCACCATGCTCGACGCGGACTGGCGTCTCGTCCTTCAACTCCGGCTCCGCCATGACCTCGACAAACTGCTCTGGAAATACCTGGCCGCTGGTGCGATCGACGCCCACTCGATGCTCGTATACCATTTTGCCGCCGAGCCTCGCCGCGGCTACCATGGCGGAAAAACCCAGCGCTGCATACAGGCGTCCGCGAGTTCGCATCTTTTTCCGCCGGAATATCAACGAGGTGGTGTAAAAGGTCACAGCGCTCAGATTCAGCAGGCCGTGGAACACCCCAACTCGGCGGGCGGGCGGATCGACGTCTGACCAATCGGCAATGCCGGAAAGAGCAGCCCCTGCCGCGCCTGCCAGACCGATGGCAATCGCCGCGTCTGCGGCAGCGGCGAATTCTCGCCCGTGTTGAACGCAATCCAGGCCATCGAAAATCAAAGCGACCGTCCAGGCACCGACGGGAATATCCGTGAGGACGACATGCAGCGGTTCTCCAAGCCAGACCCCATTCAGAAAATTTCGGATTGATTGCGCGGTTTCCGATCCGCCGCCATAGAGGGCGGTATCGATGAATTTTTGCAATCTCTCATCGATCGATTTCGGTTGTGACGTGTCTCCTGCCATGAGATGCCCTCCAATTCCTATCCGTTGAGATGAGTGGTAATTGAGCATTGTTGTCCCCGCGCAATCCCGCCCATGTTGCCGTCACAATTGCCAGTCGGTCTTCCAACGCACTTCGCCACGCAACCTCCATGTCGCGGCTATCAGGCCAAGCAACACCCCGAAACTGATAATGACAACCGCGGGCCAGAATTCCCAACGCCGGATGTGCAACAGTCGCTCCAGATACCAGAAATAACCAATCAGCCCCAGCAACCAATTGCGTGCGCGGCTGGGCCCCACTTTCAGCGCCAGCCCCAGAGGAAAAATCAGGAACAGAAAATCGTAAATCTGGTGCTTGAAGCAGAGCAAGCACGCCGCCATTAAGCATGCCATCAAAATACGGCCATCTACTTCCAGCGTCTGTTTACCGCTCGTAAACAAAAACACCGCAATCGCCACAGCAAGCAGTACTCCGCAGAGATAGGGAATAGCCAATGCCCAGCCCGCTGAATTTGACAGGTAGAAGGCATCGGGCACGGGACGAAATAGCGGCGGATGCCGAAGCGCGATTTCGCCAATCGCCATGACGTTGGCAAGCCCCGGCGAGACGTTGTTTGCGGAGGTGCGGAAGGGTTCGAGCAGCAACGTCCAGAACGGTGTGCGCAGCCAGCCGTAAATAAACAGAAAACCCAGCGCAGGCGGCAGCACGGAACAGAGCAGCAATCGCCAGCGTCGTCGCAACAGCAGAAAAGCCGCCAACACCGGCGGCACGCTGTACTTCGCCCAGGCAGCGCCGAGCAGCAGTCCGCGCCCACTCGACGATAAAGAGACAGACCAAAGCGCCAAAAATACCAGCACCAGCGCGGTGACCTGACCATTTCCAATGGTTACCCTGGTCGGTGTGCCTGTCAGGACTACCACTGTGAGCAGCCATGCTCTGCGCCTAGTCAATTCGTACATTCGCGCGACCAGACAGCAACTGAGCAAAACCAGCGCCACATTAACGATTGCCCAGACGACCTTCGCGGGCATGTAAGCCAGGTACCCAAACGGCATCATTGCGACATACAACTCATGCAGGTCGTTGGGGACCTGGTTGAGCAGAATGCGATGAGCGGGATCGCCAGATAGATAAATCGCCCAAGGATCGATATGCTGCGCGAGCAGCCGCGCCGGACTCCATTGGAAATCCAGAGAATGCAGAATGCTGTTGCGAATTGCATCTGCGATGGAAATCAGCGCAAGCACTGTCCCCAGCCAAAGAGCAGGCCGTGACTGCAGCCAGTCCAGCCACGAATCCCGCTGCTGGGTACGTTCATTCGCGACTGGCGTTCCGATTTCAGAAGCGTTCATGAATGCCCTTGTTGGGAGTGTACTGAAGGGCAACCGGATTAGGAGATCTGAATGTGGACGAGTTCCTGGTCCTGCACCGGTCCGCTGGATGGCAACCCCGGTGAAATCTTTGATGTCTGTGGAGCGCGCCAGTGGTCGATGTAGGAAACCTGATGCACGCAGGAGATTGTGCAGTTGGGGGCGCAGGTTTTTGCGGTCAGAAATTCCCGCTTTACGTCGCTGCGTCGATACTCGCGCAAAGGAGTGCCAGGCCAGCCTCGCTGCTGCGAACAGTAATGCACCAATCCGTTTTCGCAAATGTAGAGATAGCGCGCGCCGGCGCGGCAGCGCCAATCGTTCGGCTTGCCATGCACGATCGCTTCCTGAAAATGATTGAACCGGGAATAATGCTTCTTCCCGAGGTTCTTTACCTCGTAATAAATCCGCCGTTCTTCATCCCGCAGAGGCTTTAGTTGACCATCGCCATCGTGAATGATCCCGATGGTCGAAGTAAATCCCAACTCCAGCGCGCGGCGTGCGATCGTCAGCGCATCCTCCGGATACTTGATTCCGCCGCCAACGACGGAATTTATGTTGACGTGGAAATCCGCATGTTCAGCCAGCATCCTCAGTTTCTTGTCCAGCACTTTTAGGCTTTTTTTCGAGACCTCATCGGGCTGAACGTTGTCAATCGAGATTTGCATGTGGTCCAAGCCGGCTCGATTCAGCCGCGCGATCCGGTCCGGCACCAAAAGATAGCCATTGGTGATCATGCCGGCAATGCGACCGTGGCTCCGGATGCGGGCGATGATCTGCTCCAGTTCTGGATGCAGCAGCGGCTCGCCACCGGAAATCGTAATCACGCTGGTGCCCAGGCGCGCCAGATCGTCAATGCGACGCAGCATCTCCGGCACGGCCACTGGCTCGGAGACGTCGTCGTATTCATTGCAATAGGTGCAAGAGAGATTACATCGCCTCATAGGGACGATGTGCGCCATATATGGGTGTCCGGTGGATGCCAACGCATGAGCAATCGAAGCAAGCTCACGGACCCGTCGCGTGGCGGCCTTGATGCGGCGGGGCAGTGACCGACGGCGCGAAATTGAGGAGCTATCCGTCATCTCTTTTCATTGAATCACAGTGGCGTCGGCGAAGGATAGAGGAGGCCCGGCAACGGAGGCAGTCGAGCCCGGAGCCGTGTTGAGGCGTAAAATGCGACTATGAAGCGCCCTTGGGCAGTCGCGCTGTTTGCGGCTCTAGCGACTTTGCCAATGTGTGCGCAACGGTTTGCTTCCCACGGCGACTTTCGCTCCGCTCGACCCGCGCCCTCATTTCACGAGGGATTTTCGTCTCGACCGTTTGGATTCACAGGCGCCGCACGGTTTACGGGAGGCAGATATTTCCATCCAACTCCCATGTTTCAGAGAAGATCTCCAGGCAATTTTGGGTCTCTCCAGAGCTACAACTGGGACAGGTTGTATCGACCGAGGCGACCTCGCCCGCGCGAGTACAGAAGGTACGGACCGCGAGCATATTATCCGGGTCCGGAAGTAGGGGGATGGGTCGATTATGGCTGGATCCCTGACTACCTCGACTATGCGGACGCGGGGAGCAGCGACGAGTTCTCTGCGCCTCAAAATTACAGTGACAACGAAGGTGAATATAGCGGCGAGCCTGGGCCTCCGCCATGGCCGAGTATTTACACCTACAACCGGCCATCAATTCAGCAACCTCATCCCATCGAGCCTTCGCAAGCCGAAGAAGCGGTCACGCTGATATTCAAAGATGGCCGTCCTTCTGAGCGCATTCATAACTACGCTATGACTCCCACCACGCTGTACGTTTTGGACAGTCCTCATCGCAACATTCCTCTGGATCAACTGAATCTGTCGGCGACAGAAAAAATCAACGACCAGGCAGGCATCAGTTTTGAGGTTCCAGGGACGTCCCCATAATCGCTAGCGGAGGCGCAAAAGCGTAGGGCCAGCGAGACTTACCCTGGCTTGGGTGTCGGGAATCCTGTGTCTTGCTTGTCGCGGCAATTATTGAACCGGCATCCTAAGACAACTATGGAGGAAATCAATAATGGACCAGATGAATCTATCGGAAGAACTGAACAAAATCCGCGGGCGCAATACCGATGTAAGCTCTACAACGCTGCTCAAAACGGAAACCTTGCGGGTTGTATTGATGGCATTGCGAGCAGGCGCGGCACTCCATCGTCATCACGCCGACGGCAGGCTTTCCCTCCAGGTGCTGGAAGGAGAAATCGAGTTAAGCGCCGAAGGTGCCCAAGCTTATCTGACGCAGGGAATGCTCATCGGCCTGGAAGCCAGGGTGCTTCACGAAGTCGTGGCACTCTCCGATTCGGCGCTGCTGCTGACAATTGCATGGCCGTCGGAAGAGGGCCGTAAGGAGCAGGCGGAAGCCTCCGAACATCGCACGGTCGGATACTCGCGCGAATAAATCTGTATCAGGCTCCGAACGTGATCTGGGTCGCACCCGGCTTGCCAATCTTCAAAATCGCGGTTAGCATCCTTTTTAGAAACCGGCCTGCAAAGCAGGTAGGGTGGTCAACGCTGGTTGAACCTACATTCATCGAACAGGGAACTCGACTCGAATAATCGGCTTGGTGTGCTGTCCGCCAGTTCGGAATGCCTAAAGAGCCGCGGCGGGTTCCCACCGTCTTAGGACGGGTTCACCGGCGCACTGCCGTACGGCCCCGCGGGTCGGTTTTCTATCTCCGCTACTACCTCGACTTTTGCTCCGTGGTTTGGTTTTCTGCTGGATTCTGTTCTACTTCCTCTTGTGTATCCCCGTCTGTTCACGCTCGGCCCCGTTAGCGTTCCAACGTATGGCGTTTTCGCCGCTATTGCGCTGATTGGAGGACTTGTGCTTGCCGTGCGAACCTCATCGCGCTTGCGCGTCCCACCGGACGAAATGTGGAACCTGGGCCTGATCGCAGTCTTCGCCGCTGTGATCGGGTCGAAGCTGGTACTGATTGCCGGACACTGGCACGACTTTCTCGCTTACCCCTTCCTGATGCTCAGCATTGCAACTCCGCGGAGCGTCAATTTGCTCCTGACCGAACTTGGCCTGGGAATTTTCGCGGGACTGCTCTATATGACGCTGAAGCGAATGCCATGGCTGGATACGTTCGATGCCGCCGCGCCAGCGTGGGCCCTGGGGCAGGCAATTCTGGCGCTGGGCTGCTTTTTTGCCGGTTGCAAATACGGGCTTCCCACCTCAGCGCCGTGGGGCATCGCCTTTCACAGTCGCTGGGCATCGCTGTGGAATGGCACTCCGCTCAACGTCCGGCTCCAGCCTGTGCAGCTTTATCTCTTCGCAGTGCAATTGGCCCTCTGCCTGCTGCTTTTGGGGTGGTTGCCACATCGCCGTCAGCCGGGCGAACTGGCCGGCGCGTGGATGTTAGGATCGGGTCTCGCGCAATATTTTCTGGATTTTTTGCTTGGCGGCAATCGCCTGCTGATCTTCCACGGCGCATTGTCGCTTGGCCAGGCCATCGACTTCTCATTGGTCGTCATCGGCGGATTGCTGCTGCTGCAACGGCAACCAGCGCGGTTGCGGGCATTGCCATGAGGCGCGCCCGGCAAAACATCCGCAGTGAACCTCCATCTGACGCGTCGAACGAAACCGTGGAAATCAATTTTGCCGAAGCCACCGACAATACCCGTCGCGAATTTTCAGTGGATGTTCCCGATGCAGGGCGGCGACTGGACCAGTTCCTGGTTTCACGATTGCATCCAGTCAGCCGGGCCCGGGTGCAGTACTTGATTGACCAGAACTGCGTCTCCGTTTCCGGGCCTGGCGGAGAAACCCGCGCGATCAAGCCGAGCGGGAAACTCCGACTCGGCGATAGAGTTGCGGTCCTCGGAGAATCCGCCGCACCCGCTCTGCGAGCCGAGCCAGAGTCCATTCCTCTCGACATCGTCTATGAAGATGTCTTTCTTGCCATCATTAACAAACCTGCGGGCATGATGGTACACGCCGGCTCCGGAGCGACTGACAGCGTCCGCAATCGAGGCACTCTTGTCAACGCACTTCTGCATCACATGGCGACTCTCTCCGCTACCGGCGGCCCACTCCGCCCTGGCATCGTGCATCGTCTCGATAAGCAGACAAGCGGCCTGATCGTAGTCGCCAAGGACGACCAAACTCACCGCCAGTTGTCAAAAATGTTTGCGGAACGGCGTGTTCATAAAACTTATATCGCCCTCGTCCACGGAGCGGTCAAGCTCGATCGCGGAACGCTGGACAGCTCCATCGGTCGAGACCAGAAGCGCCGGACGCGCATGACCACGCATCGCATGGGAGGCCGGGCCGCCGTCTCGCACTATCGCGTACAGGAGCGCTTTGAATCGCGCTATGGACGCTTCACCCTGCTCGAAGTCGAGATCGAAACGGGACGCACCCATCAGATCCGGGTGCATCTCTGCTCCATTGGGCATCCTGTTGTCGGCGATACCCTTTATGGGGCGCCCCGACATATTCTTCCGCGGCTGGAAGCTCCCGCGACTCGCGTTCAGAAAGCCGCCGCGCTGGAGCAGGCGATCGCCCTCGATCGAAATTTCCTGCACGCCACCCGCCTCCAGTTCGAACATCCGCGCTCCGGCAAAAGCATGGAATTTGACGCGCCGTTGCCTCAGGAGTTGCAGGGTTGCCTAACTCGGCTCAGGTCGCCTGCGCAATCCATGGTCCGTCCGAAATGACCCATTCAGCGCTGGTAAAATGGAATGAATGACCGGCAGTAAAACAAATAAACTGGACCGCGGAAGACTACGAATCTGGCTGAGAATTGCCGCCGTTGTCCTCGCTATTTTACTGGGATCGCAGAACGTCACCCGCGCGCAAAACAATGCCCTTCCAGGCGTTGAAACTCCAAAGCAGGCCGTCCCGCCCGGCCAGTCCTCCCGGCCTGCCGCCCCTGCTACCGAGGCCCAATCCGCGAACTCGCCTCAAAAGGTGACATCCGCGACCGCCCAGGCAAATGGCGCCTACACAATTACCACGGTGGTCAATGAGGTGAACCTCATTTTCACGGTGACCGATAAGCATGGCCATTTCATCCGCAACTTAAACGAGAACGACTTCTCCCTGCTCGATAACCACATGGCCCCGGCCGAGGTCTACAGCTTCACCCAGCAAACCAACCTGCCTCTGCGGGTCGGCCTGATGATCGATACCAGCAGCTCCATTCGTTCGCGATTTCAGTTTGAGCAGAATGCAGCCATCGAATTTCTTCTCTCCGTTCTCCGGCCGCAGGTCGATAAGGCATTTGTGATGGGTTTCGACGTTACTCCGGACATTACTCAGGCGTACACAAATAATGGCGACTTGCTCGCCGCCGGCATTCGCAAGCTTTCTCCTGGCGGCGGTACCGCCCTGTACGACGCGACTTACACCGCCTGCCGCGATCAAATGCTGCCGCTCGCTAGCGCCGGGGAGTTTCGCAAGACCATCATTCTTCTTTCCGATGGAGACGACGATCAAAGCCACGCGACGCTCGACGATGCCGTAAAGATGTGCCAGCGCGCCTCAACCGCCATTTACACCATCAGCACCAACGACAGCCCGAGCCGAGACCGTGGAGACGACATTCTGAAAGCAATGGCGGATGCCACCGGGGGCCACGCTTTCAATCCCTTACGGATGGAGAATGTGGCGGATGCATTCCAAAGCATCCAGGAGGAACTGCGCAGCCAGTATTCCCTTGTATACAAGCCTGCCGATTTCAAAGCGGACGGCGCATTCCGGCCCATTCGTCTTACCGCCTTTGATCGCGACTATAAAATCAGCGCGGAAAAAGGCTACTTCGCCCCCAACACTCCCAACTAACAATTTTTAGCCGGGTGCCCCAGGTCTCGTCCGCCGCGGCGGATGAGACATTGCAAGACTTTTATCCCTTCCCTTATTCCAGCAATTTCATCAGCCCTGGCTCGTCGAGCACCGAAACATTCAATTTGCGTGCGGCATCGAGCTTCGATCCCGCATCCGCCCCTGCAACAACATAATGCGTTTTCTTGCTCACCGACCCGGTCACATTTCCGCCTTCTCTTTCAATCAGCTTCTTGGCTTCTTCCCTGGTCAGCGTGGGCAGCGTGCCCGTCAACACAAATGTCAGGCCATCGAGCTTGGAGGAAGTCTTCTTTTGTTCGGCGGAAAAATTCAACCCGGCGCTCCGCAGTTTTTCCACCAGTTCTCGATTGCTCGGCACGGCGAAAAATTCGACAATTGCCGCCGAAATCCTGGGGCCAATCTCCTGCACTCGCTCCAGTTCTTCCTTGCTGGCTTCCATCACTCGGTCCATGCTTCCAAAGGCATCCGCGAGAAACTGAGCTGTCCGCTCTCCGACAAATCGAATTCCCAGTCCTAGCAAAACGCGATCGAGCGGCGCCTGCTTCGATCGTTCTATCTGCTGCAATAGCGCGCCCGCCTTTTTGTGCTTCACCAGGTCCAGCGACAGCAACGCGGCTTCATCCAGTCGATATATATCGGCCAGATTGTGGACCATGCCTCTCTCCGTCAACTGGTTCACCACGGCTTCGCCGAGGCCCTCAATGTTCATTACCCCTCGCGCGGCAAAATGCAGCAGGCTTTCCCGCAGCCGCGCCGGGCAATTGACGTTGACGCATCGCCAATCTACTTCGCCCTCTTCGCGAACGACGGCACTGCCGCACTCCGGGC
>JBOGLY010000015.1:0-14864 GCA_050746425.1 Acidobacteriaceae bacterium | reverse complement strand
ATCTCGCACTGGAACCTGGACAATCGAAATCAGGCTCCCGGAGCAAGCGGAAAATGCAATAACAAAGTCTGAAGTCAATGGAAGAGTCTCTCCAGTAAAGAAGCTTTCAGATGGCACAATAGTCCTGACAGGCTCCAGCAAACCAAACAGTCCCATGCGCTGGACCCTCCGTTGATCTGGGAATCCTGGCAATTGCTTGCAATGCACGGCAATTCTAAGACACTTCCGTGGATTGCGTGATGTCTTGATTCTCAGGAGCGATGCGCAATGAAATTGTCGTCGTCGAAAGCTCTGCCTTTTTTGGCTCTTGTATTCCTGCTGGTGACCGCTTCATTCGCTGTCGCTCAGGAACGCCCTCCTGCGGTCCCGCTCGTCGTTCACAATCCATACTTCAGTATCTGGTCGATGAACGACCGCATCACAGACGGCCCGACCCGCCACTGGACTGGAACTCCGCAGCCGCTCACCGGACTTGTCCGCATTGACCAAAAAACCTGGCGCTATATGGGCGACCGCCCCGGCGATGTTCCCGCGCTGCCGCAGACCTCGCTGAAATTGACGCCCACCCACACCGTTTACACGTTCGAAGGCGCCGGCATTCGCTTGACGCTGGCCTTTTTCACGCCAGCATTTCCTCAGGATCTCGACCTGCTTTCGCGACCTGTCACGTATCTCACCTGGACTGCGTCCAGCACCGATGGACAGAATCACTCCGTCAGCGTCCTGCTTGATATCGATCCCGTCATCGCCGTCAATACCTCGGATGAACCGGTGACATGGGGACGCTCCCATGCGACCGGCCTCAGCGTCTTGAGTGTTGGCTCGCGCGATCAGCGGGTGCTCAATCGCTCCGGCGACAATCTGCGCATCGACTGGGGATACTTTCATCTCGCCGTGCCCAACTCGGAATCGGCCACCACCGCGGTTTCGGCGGAATCCTTAAAATATTTTGCCCAGACCGGATTGCTCCCATCTTCCGACGATATGGATATGCCGCGCAGCCCCAATGACGGCGCAGCGCATCTGGATGTGGTACTGCCACTGGACTGTAACGCTGGACGCCCGCGCACAAAACACGTCCTGCTCGCCTACACGCAGGGATTTGCCATCGAATACCTTCACCGTGAACTGCGGCCCTACTGGCAACGGAACGGAGAAACCGTCGCGGACATGTTGGCTCAATCCGAGCAGCAGTATGCTTCACTCGAGGCGCGCGCACAGCAGTACGACACGCAACTCACTGCCGAGCTGAACCAGGCCGGCGGCCCGCGCTACGCGCAGCTTGCCGTGCTTGCCTACCAGCAAACTTTAGGCGCGCACATGCTCGTTGCGGATGTCACCGGCCAGCCAATGCTGTTTGCGAAGGAGGATTTCTCCAACGGCGATATCTCCACAGTCGATGTCATGTACCCATCGTCGCCATTTTTTCTTCTGCTGAATCCGCATTTGCTGGAAGCGCAGGTGCGTCCCGTGTTGGATTACGCCGGCCTGCCGCGCTGGAAGTTTCCCTTTGCGCCGCACGATCTGGGCCAGTATCCGTTGGCTAACGGGCAGTTGTACGGCGGCGGCGAAGCCAGCGACGTGGACCAGATGCCGATTGAAGAAAGCGGAAACCTGCTTATTCTCGGCGCTGCCCTCGGCCAGGCGGAAGGCGACTGGCACGTCGCGAAGCAATACTGGCCGGAGTTCACGAAGTGGGCGGAATATCTGCGCGCCAACGGTCTCGATCCGAAAAATCAACTATGCACCGACGACTTTGCCGGACATCTGGCGCACAATGCCAATCTCTCCATCAAAGCCATTGAAGGGTTGGGAGCGTATTCCACCATGGCGCGAGGACTCGGAATGAATGCCGTCGCGGACGATTATCTTCACATCGCCAAATCCATGGCGGCGCGCTGGCAGAAAATGGATCTCGATCCAAGTGGCGACCACTACAAGCTGGCCTTCGACAAGCCAGGCACGTGGAGCCAGAAATACAACCTGGCATGGGACCAGTTGCTGGGTCTGGATCTTTTCCCCGCGTCGGTGCGCGAAACAGAACTGGCGTTCTATCGGAAGCATTTGAACCGCTACGGGCTTCCCCTCGACAGCCGCGCTACCTATACCAAGCTGGACTGGGAGCTTTGGACGGCCACGCTGTCTTCCAATCCGCGCCAGTTCGACGCGTTTGTCGACCCCATTGTGAACTGGACCAATGCCACTTCCTCGCGCGTTCCGTTGACCGACTGGTACGACACCATCACGGGCAAGCAGGTAGGCTTTCAGGCCCGTTCAGTGGTCGGCGGCATCTACATCAAGGCACTCGCGGACAAAGCCATCGCCGCGATATGGCAACGCACCGAAAAATAGCAACCTGGGTGCCCCATCCTTCGCGCTTTCTGCGAAGGGTGGGATTGTATTTCTGCGACAGACTTCTTCCTCCCACCCTTTGCGATAATGCCGCAAAGGATGAGGCACCCAAATCGGAGGGAATTTACCTTTCGACTTTTACAATTCCATTTTCTAGATGCGCGTAAGCACGGAAGCTACTCCACGCCCACTTACCGGGTTCGTCTACCAGACCGCGCTCGACTGGGTTGCGATGGATGTAACGAAGTTTTTCGACCCGCTTGTCGTCCGTCCACACGTTGAAGTCGTAAAACCTGCGCTGCCAGAACTGGCCATCGCTCTTTTCGACAACGCTTCTGGAGCAGCGCTGTTTCAACACCTGCATGACGACCGAAAGAGAGCCCCGTTCCGGCTCGCTGAGTAGAAGATGAAAATGCTCCGGCATGACCACGTATCCGGTCACCGCGAAACGATACGCGGTTCGAGTCTCCTCCAGTATTTGGAGGAATTGATCGCGACGATAGCCGGTGCTGAGGAGCTGTTTGCGTCCATAGCAACTGCAGGTGATGAAGTGCAGGTCGCCGGCATTGTAGTAACGCTGTAGACCGTGGGGCATAGGGCTTCACTGGTCGTATCGTACCAGCGATGAACAACCTGGGTGCCCCATCCTTCGCGTGACCGTGGGCCTCGGCGAGCGATTTGTGCTCGCTTGGGGTGGTTGGCGAAGGGTGGGATTGTATTTCTGCGACAGACTTCTTCCTCCCACCCTTTGCGATAATGCCGCAAAGGATGGGGCACCCAAATTTTCCACCCTAACGTGCTCAGCGGCTCCTATCTGTCGTCGTGGTCGTGGTCGCCGTCTCTGTGGTGCTTGCGAAATTCAATGCGCGTCCTGTATGTACCGGTTTCATAGGTGGCCGAACTCCATGGCACCTTCACATCGAATCCGGAAAACTCGGAACAGCCGTCGAAGTCGATCGTAAATGTAGCGCTCGCGGTGCCGCTGGTTGGAATGTCCCCCAGCGATACCGGGAACGTGCCTGGCGTTACCGTCGGGGTGCAAGGCCGACCGCGCGTCTGGCGGAATTCAATATTGCCGATCAAAGTGTTGTACGCCGGCCCCGCCGCGCCATTGGTTGCGGTCAAGGTGAATGTCACCTGGTTTGGAACCAACCGGGTCCTGGTGTCGGTTTGGGTGCTGGAGAACGCCAGCCCATATCCAGGCAACTGCGATGGATCGATAATCCCCCAATAAGCGGGCTTGGCCTGTAACTGCATGTTGAACGGCAGCGGATAATCCGTCCGGGCCACCGGGAAGCTGTCAAGCCAGGTGTCGTCGTCCGCCATGCCCCAGAATGTCACGGCGCTTAGGTCGCCCTTCAATTCTCGGAACGCGTCGAAGTACTGTTTGTATAGCCAGCCCTGTTCTGCCAGCACCCCCGGTGGAATGTTGTTGCCGTAGTTTGAGGTTGTATCTCCTGCGTTGTAGACGCTCATGTCCAGCTCTGTGACTTGCTGATCGAGGCGAGGGAAATCGTCATGAACGGTGGTGATCGAGTTGATCATCGCAGCAACAGAGGGGTAATTGATGGCGTTATGCATCTCATGCCCGATGGCGTCGATCGGAATGCCCCGGTCGCGAAGATCTCGCACCACCTTCACCAGGCATGCCAGCTTTGCGGGGTCGTTGAGGCTGTAGTCGTTGAGAAACAGTTTGGTGCCGGCGGGAGCATACTTTCTGGCAGCCTTGAACGCGATATCGATATAGCTCTTGTCCAGCACGTTATAGAACGGGCCGTGTTCAAGGCAATCCGACTGACTAGGATCGATCGGTTCGTTCACCACATCCCACGCGTACACCTTGGTGCCGAAGTGCTGCACCTCGCTCTGGATATGCTCCTGTATGTTGGAAGTCACGAGAGCCTGGTTGGCGGGCGAATTGGTCCCGTTGCCAAAGGCGTAGGAAGGAGTTTGCGCTCCAGTGGCCCATATCAGGTTTTGCCCGCGCACCTTCATGTTGTGGCAAACCGCAAGACCAACTTCACTGTCCGCATTGCCGTAGGTGTAGTTGCCCAGAGTGGGTTCCACCGAACTCCACTTCATCTCATTTCCCGGCGTCATGCTGTCGAAGTGCATCGTCAGCAGTTGCGAATGCGCGCCGGAAAGATCGGTCAGATCGACTGCCGCGCCGATCGGGAAATAATCGGCAAGCGTCTGGTAGATCGAAGGAATGTCCGTCTGAATCGTTGCCGGTGGAACATATGTGAGCTGGAAGTCGTCGATATAGAACGAAACCAGATCGGTGCCTGACGCCGGCACGGTTTGCAAATACAAATAGGCCGCGCCCTGATCGTAGCTGTTTGCCATGGTGTATCCCATGACGCTTATCTGGTGCCACGCCCCATCAGCGGGAACTGTGATACCCGGATAGGCGGTCACGCTCGGGTAGCTGGTGTTGCCATTGAGCGTCGTCTGCAGGCTCATGTTAATCACATGATTGGTGCCGTCGGTCGGTTGCAACATTACCCAGACGCTGATGTTGTATGTGGAGCCCGGATACATCTTGTTGCTCACGCTGATCTGCGGCCCATCGTAATTGGCGACTCGTCCAGTGGTCAGCAGGCTGTGCGTGCCGCTGTGGGCAACTCCGGTGACGTTGCTCACCGTCGAACTGCCGGTGCGCGAACTCCAGCCATCGAGACCACCGTCTTCGAACGTACTGGTGATGCCGGTGTTGTCCTGCTGGCCTGGATTGGGAGGAGGAGGCGCGACCTGGTTGATGCTGACGCCGCTGATATAAAAGGAATCTGTCGCGCTGCTGGATTGGATATAAAGAACCAGGCTGGTGGGTGGTCCGGGAAGATCGCTGAAGCTGAACGTGCCTTGCACCTTGGTCCACGCTGTGTTGGAGAGTGCGCCGGACGTTGCGGCATTGTTGTAGATCCCGGAGCTTGCGCAGTCCGCCTCCTTGGTCGAAATGGTCGCGGTGGGATTTGTGCTGTCGGGGGCCGTCAGCATGACATACGCCGTCACTTGGTAGGTCGCGCCCGCCACAACTCCACTCACGTTCAGCAGATTCAGGCTTGGCCCCATATAACCGGCCGTGCGGTTGGTGGTCAGCAGGCTGTGAGAGTTTCCGTTGGGATCTGCGATCGGCGACGCGCTGTTCGTCAGCGTCACCGAACCGAACGGCGTCCAGCCATCCAGTCCTCCATCCTGGAATGTGTAGCTCGCAACCGGCGTTCCACCCGGCGGCGGCGCGGTTTCCGTAATCACAACGTCGTCAAGATAAAACGACTGCTGGGTGGTCGCGGCAACTAATTGCGCGTATAAAGTCAAACCTGTCTCGGTAGCAGTGGCGGTATACGAGCCGCCGATCTGCACCCATCCGGAAGAGGTGACCGGCACTTGGTAGGTGCCAACCGTGTCGTAGCAGGTGCCACCGGAGCAACTGGGATCGCTCCGCACGATGCTGAAATTGGCGGTGGTTGCGCTTTCCCCGGCTGTCAGTTCAATGTAGCCGGTGATCGTATATTGCGCTCCAGGAACCAGAACGTTATTCAGAGAGATCGACGGCCCGCTCGACTTGCCACCGGAATTGGTTGTGGTAAGCAGGCTGTAGGTGCCGGCATACGCCGCCGCGGTCGTGGGGGTTGGCGTACTCGCGCCGTTAAAGGAAGTCCATCCGTCTGCCGAGCCTTCAAAGCTGTAAGTTGCCACTGTTTGCGCGCTCAAATGGCTGGCGCAGAGCAGGGCAAGAACAAAAATCAGGCAAGAAATAACGGCTGTCCAATTCCGGGAATTGCTTTGGTTGCGGTCTTCGGCGCGGGTCGTCATGGTAGCCTCTCCTTCGTTTTTAGGCGGTTGCTAGCGGGCCGTTGCCCAACCCATCCGCATCTGCCGCGATTCGAGCCCGACTAATGCGTTTTAGTAGGGCGTCTCGCAGTGTAAGCATCTCTTGCAAGCCGTGTCAAGCGGGATTCTCAAGCCTGTGATTTCGATGGACAAATCCGGCATCTGTTGGTAGGGCGTCCGGCATGAGTCGAAAAACGGAAGCTTCTTTTTACACTTCCTAAAGACGGCGGCCATCGGTCCTGCGGTAACACTTGTGTTACTGAAGAGCCCGCAGGCTCCTTTTTATCTCCCGGAGTAACGTTTGTGTTACTGCGGGAGGTGCGCGGAAGACATTTAGCTTCTCATAATGGCGTGCGGTTTTCCGAGGCGCAGGGATATACGGTGAGGCTTACCGGCGATGGGCAGGTTCGTCAGTTCCACTGGTTCGTTGTATCCGGGCCCGAGTTTCGGAATGCCGTTATCGTCGATATCGATGATGGACTCAACACCGATCAAGCACATTAGAGCGCCCCAGGTATAGTTGCGATTGCCGCCCACACTGCCGTCGATACTTAAAAAGTTCTCGCCGCAATAACCGTCTGCCAGCCAGTTGTTCATGAACAGATGAACGCTCTTCTGCGCAAATTCAGCTTGCAATTCCGGCGATGCATAGCGCTTGACGCCCTGGAATACCAGATAATTCACCGGGCCCCAGATGGTTCCGTGCCAATATGTCTGGCCGAGAAATAACGGATCGCGTCGGGAGACGGT
Source organism: Acidobacteriaceae bacterium (assembly GCA_050746425.1). GTDB lineage: Bacteria > Acidobacteriota > Terriglobia > Terriglobales > Acidobacteriaceae > JAKAAZ01. The sequence goes on along the minus strand of JBOGLY010000015.1, from coordinate 7,928 downwards.
GGGCAGGATCCATTCGCCCCAGAACTGCGTTGGATCGGTCATCGCAGAGAGAACTTTTTGCGCGCGTTCCGCACCAGGCGCGCCGCAGATGAGAGGGTAGAAGTTTGCAGGCGTCAGTCGCGTTAGAAAATCGCCGGGCGTGCCGTCGTCGTTGTCCCAGAAGCGACTGCAATAGATTCCCAGTTTTTCATTCCATAGCTTCGCGTCGATCCGCGCGATCATCGCGGTTTCTTCCTGGCGATGACGTTTGGCCTCGTCCGGCTTGCCGATGGCATCGGCGATGAGCGCGAGGTAATGGGCGTCCATTGCCCAAAGCGAACAGAGATCGACCGCGTAGGCGTTCATGGTGTGACCCACCATTTTTACGCCGGCCACCCCTTCAAACTGCGGCGTGTCGTCCCATCCTGTTTCGTCCTGCGCGGCCTCCATTTTGCCGGTGCTGCTTCCCCATTGCAGCAACCCGTCGTTTTTCGCATTGCGCGCCTTCAACCACCAGCCATGCCATAGCGCGAGTTTGGGATAGACCTCGCGCAGGAAATCGAGGTCCGGCCAATGCTGATGCATTTTCCATATGCATAGAGAACCCACCGGCGGCTGCGATCGGTCCTCACTGATTCCTCCGCGATAGGTCGATGGAAGATTGCTCCACATGTCATGTGGATGCGAAACATTTTTATTGGCGTGTTCATCGTTCCAATGGGCGTAGTTGGGGACCAGGCCATCAGAGCTTTGATAGGAAAGAATGGCGCGCAATGTCTGACGACCCATCTCGGGATTGTCCAGGCTGGCGAGCAGTCCGCTAAAAAAACTGTCCCAGCAAAAATAGGGGCAGGCATTCGCGGAGCGCGCGCCGAAGGTGCGCGAAACGCTGATGGCGACCAATTTGTTGTCGCTTGAATAAATTCGCGAATTGTTCAGATTGTCGGCAATCGCGGCAAGGATGTCGCCGGATGGCCCGTGCGCCTTTGGGCGACGGCTTTCATAGGCGCGTTCGGCTTGGTGGAGGCGATAGTCGATGCCGTCAAAAGAAGGCAGGTCGCCAAAGCCGGCGACGATATACGTGGGCGTGGTCGGTCCCGCAAGCGGCACAGTGAATTGCGTTGGGTCCGCCGATTTCAACTCAGGACGGGACTTCAACTCCCAGGTCACAGTGTTTCCTGCCGTGAGAGAGCCAACACCTTTGACTCCATCTGCGTCGGAGGTAAATCTGCTGTTGAATCCCGGCCAATTGTCTTGCAGGCTGAAACTCATCTCGCCGGGTTCGGCGGAAGTAAGTCGCCCGACGATTGCATCCTCCACGCGAGACCATTGAAATTCCACGCGCCGCAGAGTAGGCGTTCCGGTCTGCGGCGAAAAGACGACTTTGTGAAAGGAGTCGTCGGGCGCGACCGTTCCCGCATTGTAGGACCCGCCGGGGTTGATGACGAATGCCGCCGCATCGTCTTTGATGAAGGCGATGCCGTTGGGTGCTTGATAATAAAAATTCCCGATGCGGGTTGAGGGTCGGCGCTCGGAGATAGAGGCGGTTCGGCGTTCAGGCATGAACTTAGCCGGCCCGCCAATTGCCGCGTTCAATCGATGCCATGATCCCAAACATGCTGCTGTCACGGTTGCCATGAAACTTCTGCGAGAGAGCATTGCTTGTCCTCCATAAATGGAAGAGTCCGGCACTGTCAAAATTCTAAATTAGCGTGGCGTCCTGGAAATTTCGAATGAATCGTGACTTGTGTGCGGAGCGAGAACGAATGAAGCAGCAGGTCCGTCCACTTCGTTTCCATCCCAATGCGCAAAATCGCGCATCGAGGAGCACGGTTGCGCATCAGGGCGGGATGGCAGACTTGCACCAGGAACTGAAGTGACCGCATACGTGCAAGCTTAGGTCGAATCAGTCAGATTTCCCGGGATCGCAAACGGTAAGGTCTCTTGCTCCAATTCATTACGCTTCAGAAGACCGGGCTTCCTTGCGAGGTGCGTCTCCGCATCTGTTAAGCGCCCACATACTTCGCAGAGACGCATCGATTGAGCAAGCGCGTGTCGCGCAGATGCGGGACTTGCTGGCGGTGGTTCCCGTCGAAAGATAAAGTGTTGCCTCGCGCAAGAATTCGCCATGCTCGCCGATATGATGGGTACCACACACGCAAGCCATCACAAAGGCAGAAAGTCCTCCGCTGAATTTCGCAAATTTTTCAGCGGCAGGAAGAAGGATTTCCATGGCCAATCGGCGGCAGGATCGAGAGATGGCGGAATCGCAGATCTCCGTAATGCAGGCACCATTGGCGAGCGAGATCGACAGCAAAGGCTGGCTATTGGTCGCTGTCCTGACTGGATTGGGGATAGGCGTCTACGAGTTGCTTGCGATGTTCGCGTTTCCCCATCTCACTTCAATCCAATGCCACATGGTTGTAGCCGCGGTGCTTGCGGCGGTTGCTGCGTCCGTCGCCTATCTGGTCTGTCGCGGCCAACTGCACAAGCAGGCACGGACCGCGAAGGCAATGGCGGAGAGACTTTACAATCTGCGAACGCTGATCGACATTGTGCCCGACTATATCTATATCAAAGACACGGAGAGCCGCTTCCTGGTGGCCAACCTGGGAGTGACCCAAGTGATGGGTGCGAAATCGCCGGACGACGTGATCGGAAAGTCGGATTTCGACTTCTACTCCAAGGAATGGGCCGAGAAGTTTTACCACGACGAGCAATCTGTCCTCCGATCCGGGGAACCAGTATTGAACCTGGTGGAGTTGGTACGCCAGCCAGATGGAAGCAACCGGTGGACATCGACCTCCAAAGTGCCTTTTCTGAAGAATGGAAAACCCATTGGAGTCGTTGGAATCGGTCGTGACGTTTCCGCATTAAAACAGGCCGAAGCGGACCTGAAGCAGGCGACCCATGCGGCGGAGGCGGCTAATCGGGCTAAGAGCATTTTTCTCGCCAACATGAGCCATGAGATCCGGACCCCGATGAACGGGGTGATCGGGATGACGGATCTGGCGTTGGATACGGACCTGACGGCGGAGCAGCGGGAATATCTGGAGACGGTGAAAGTGTCGGCCGACTCACTGTTGAGCGTGATCAACGACATTTTGGATTTCTCAAAGATTGAGGCCGGCAGAATCGACCTGGAATCGATCGATTTCGACTTGCGAGAATGCATGGAGTCGGCGCAGAGGACAGTTGCGCTGCGCGCCGATGAAGGCGGATTGGAGCTGCTGCTGGAAATTGCGCCGGACGTGCCCGATCTGGTGCGGGGAGATCCGACGCGGTTGCGGCAGATTCTATTGAATCTTCTTGGCAACGCGGTGAAGTTTACGCCGGAGGGCGAAGTGGCGCTGAAGGTGGAAGTAGACTCCGCCTCCGCGGAGCAACACTCGCTGCGATTTACTGTTTCCGACACGGGTATCGGCATAGCTCCGGAGAAAGTGAACCAGATTTTTGCTCCGTTCACGCAGGCGGATGCATCGACCACGCGGCAGTATGGCGGCACGGGACTTGGATTGGCGATTACCAGCCGGCTGGTGGCGATGATGGGCGGTGGACTGCAGGTGGAGAGCGAAGTGGGACAAGGAAGCCAGTTCCATTTCACGGCAAAGTTTGGCGTTGCGGAGAACGCGTCCGCGCCAGCCGCGACGAGCGCGGCGTGGCAAACGCTGACCGGGCTACGGGTGCTGGTTGTCGACGACAACAAAACGAACCGGCGGATATTGAACGAGATGCTGACGCGTTGGGGAATGCGCCCGACATGCGTTGGAGGCGGAATGGCGGCGCTGGCGGAGCTTTCCGCGGCGATTCAAGGCGGCGGTCCCTATGCACTGGTGATGACCGACATGCACATGCCGCAGGTTGACGGCTTCGATCTGATCCGACGCGTTCGGGCGGTGCCGGAGATGTCCGCTGTCGCCATCATGATGTTGAGCTCGGCGGGATATCAAGAAGATAAAGAGCGCTGCCGGGAGCTGGGCCTGTCGGTGTATATCGTGAAACCGATTCGGCAATCGGAGTTGCGCGATGCGATCATGCGGGCGATGGGAATTGCGGAGGCAAATCCTGCTGGTGCCGTCGCTCATTGCGCGCGCAAAGAAATGAAGGATGCGGCTTGCCTTAGCCTGCTGGTTGCCGAAGACAACCCAATCAATCAGCGGTTGGCAACCAAGCTGCTGGAAAAGCGAGGCCATCGGGTGACCACGGCGTGGAACGGACTGCAGGCGGTGCAGGCGCTGGAGCGGGCGAGTTTTGATCTGGTGCTGATGGATGTGCAGATGCCGGAGATGGATGGGCCGACGGCGACAATTGCGATCCGCGAGAGAGAGAAGGGGACGGGACTGCACCAGCCAATCATCGCGCTGACGGCGCATGCCATGGCGGGAGATTGCGAGCGCTGCCTGGCGGCGGGGATGGACGGTTATCTGTCGAAGCCGATCCGCCCACAAGACCTGGACGCGTTGCTGGAAAAATGTGTTGCGGAGCGAGCGTTGGAGACGAGCGAATCGATAGCATGACATTGCCCGGGCAGAACACGCTGGAGGAGATGGTCAACCTGCCGGAGTTGCTGGCGCGGGTCGACTACGACCGCGAACTGTTGCAGGAAATCGCAGAACTGTTTCGCGAAGAATTTCCGCGGCTTCGTGAACTGCTGCGATCGGCTGTGTTGAATGAGGAATTGCCGGGAGTAGAGATGCTGGCGCACACGCTGAAAGGAATGCTGCTGAACGTGTCGGTCGAACGGGGCGCCGCGGCTGCAAGCGAGTTGGAACTGCGGGCAAAAGCGCAGGATCTGGCGGGGATGCGGGAGGCGCATGCGGAGTTCGAGGGCGCAGTCGATTGCCTGTTGCCCAGCCTGGATGCCTACATCGCGGGTGGCCAGTTATGAGAATTTTGCTTGCCGACGATGAGGTCACCTCCCTGCGATTGCTGGAGAGAACATTGCAGCGGTCGGGATATGAAGTGATCGTGGTGAGGAACGGTCGAGAGGCGGCAGACCGGCTCTGCTGTCCCGACGGACCGCAGTTGGCGCTGCTGGATTGGGGAATGCCGGAACTTGACGGGCCGGGAGTATGCCGCGAAGTGCGCAGGCGGCGCAGCCAGAATTATGTATATATCGTTCTGCTCACGGCAAGAAATTCCAGGCTGGATATTGTCGAGGGACTTGAATCGGGCGCGGACGACTATATTGTGAAGCCTTTCAATCCTGAGGAGCTGAAGGCCCGGCTTAGTTGCGGACTTCGCATTTTGCAATTGGAAGACAGCCTGGTCGAAGCGCGGGAGGACATGCGATTTCGCGCGACACACGATCCTCTGACGTCGCTGCTGAACCGGGGCGCGATCATGGAGCTTCTGGCGCACGAGCTGGCGCGGACGGCAAGGGAATGCGGCTCCACGATCGTAATGCTGGGGGACCTGGACAACTTCAAACGGGTGAACGATACGCATGGCCACATTGTGGGAGACGAAGTTCTGCAGGGCGTGGCGCGACGCCTGCTGAGCGCGATGCGCTCCTACGACCTGGTGGGGCGGTACGGCGGCGAGGAATTTCTGATTGTGCTGAACAACTGCGCCGCGGAGAATGCGATGGAGCGGGCGGAACAGATTCGTCGTGCAATCGCGAAGGCCCCGCTGAATACATCCGAGGGGAAGATCCCAATCACCATGAGCCTGGGCGTTTTCGCAAGCGGCAACTGGGGAACTCTGTCGGCGCAGGAAGCTTTGCGGGAAGTGGACGCCGCGCTGTACGCGGCGAAATCCGCGGGACGCGATTGTTGCAGGATGGGCATGTCGCTTGAGACCGCGGAGCGCAGTTCCTGATGCGGGGATTACGTTGTTTCTAAACAGATGCATAGGTCCTTCGCGGTCCTCAAGATGACAAGCAAGTGGGCGAAGTCCCTCAGCGGCTGGATGCGGCTCTTACCCGTTCTCTTCCTCCCGGCTGAAGCCGGGGGTCTACGCAAGAACCAAGTTTGCGCCACTTGAAAACGGCCTCAGGCGATGGGGGGGCGGATTACGTTGCCAGTTCGCTCAGTCGTATCGCTCGAAGTGAATCTGCTTGCGGTCCCATCCCAACTCCTTCAACTGCGCGCGATTCGCCGCCACCATATCGTTCAGACCGCATATATAGGCATGCATGGGCGGTGCTTCGCTGCCACGCGCGGAGATTGCGGGATGTTCCTGAAGGAGACGCTTGACGTGGGTCTGCACATATCCGCGCAGACCTTCCCAGTTCTCGTGCGGGCCGCTTAGCGTAGACAGAAAGCGGAAGTTCGGGTGTTCGGCGGCGGTCTTTTCAAAGTAGCGCCGGTAATAAATTTCCGATTCGCGGCGAGCGCCGTAGACCAGCCAGAAATGCCTGCCTTCGTTTTTGTCTTCTGCTTCGTCTGGGAAGAGCGATTCGACGAAGCCGCGCATGGGCGCGATGCCGGTTCCGGTGGCGATCAGGATGGTATCCGTCAGCGGAGGACGCAGCACAAAAAATCCATACGGCCCGTGAAATTCAGCCGTGTCCCCAGGCTGAAGATCGCACAGGCGGTTGGAAAAAAAGCCGCCTTCCACGCGGTCCAGACAAAGATCGAACCGGTTGCCGCGTGGGGCCGAGGCCATGGAATACGCGCGCGTTTGAGGTTTGCCGCGGGCATCTTGAGCCACTATGGAAATAAATTGGCCGGGATCGAAGGCAAATGTCTCCAGTTCCGGCACGGAAAATTCCATGTGATAACACTGCGCGCGCTCAGACAGCACTTTCTTATCGAGCAGACGAGCGGTGTAGATTGTGCGTTCCAAGAAAATCCTCTCTATTCGTCGGCGGCAGACTGTTTAGGCCGCAGGCGAAGGACCGGGCAATTGCCTGCTGAATGCGAGATTTTTCGCTTCAGCTTGTTTCGCTCAGGACGACAGCGCTCATGTTTTTGAGAATGTCAACGGAGCCACAAGCGACTTATGTGTCCAGCGAAAAATAAAATGTCGCGCCCTGGTTGACGGCACTCTCAGCCCATATTTTGCCGCCATGCCGGGAGATGATGCGATGCACGGTAGCCAGTCCCACTCCAGTTCCGGGAAATTCGACTTGCGAATGGAGGCGCTGGAACGGTTTAAAGAGGCGGTCGGCAAACTCCGGGTTGAATCCCGCGCCATTGTCCCGGACAAAATAGGTGACCTGCAGACCGCGGCGGCGAAATCCGAACTCGATCCTGGCGGCCAACTGTTTGGCGGTGTACTTCCAGGCATTGCGCAGCAGATTTTCGAGGGCCACGCGCATCAGCCCGGCGTCGGCGAGCACGACGGCGCCCGGCGCGATTTTAAAATAAACGTCGCGATCCGGCTCAGCGGATTTCAGTTCCTCGGCTATCGACGAAGCGATCGCACTGAGGTTTACCGTTGAACGCTGCAGGCCGGAGGTGCCGGAGCGGGAGAGATTCAGCAAGTCGTCGATCAGGGTCGCCATTCGGGCGGAGGAGCTGCGCAAGCTCTCCAGCATTTCCCGTCCTTCCGCATTCATGCCGGCGGCGTAGTCCTTTTGCAGCAGAAATCCAATGCCGCTGACTGCATCGAGCGGTCCGCGAAGATCGTGCGCGACAGTATACGAGAATGCTTCCAACTCGCGATTCGCCGTCTTCAGCTCCGCGGTGCGTTCCTGCACGCGCTCTTCCAGTTCGTCGCGCGCCTGGCGCAGGGCGGAGTCACGCTGTTCAATCTGCGCGAGCATTTCATTGAACGAGTCGATGAGCACGGAGACCTCATCGTGGTCGCGGCCAGGAGGGGCGCGCAAGGAATAGTTGCGGTCCGTTGAGACGGCGCGCGACATTTCCGCCAACGCGACGATCGGCTTCGATACCTGACGCCGGAACGCGATGGTGGCGATCATTGCAATTACCAGGCAAAGCAGCAGGATCCCGACAGCAATGGTGACGTATCGGCGGGCCCTGCCGCTGAGTTCAGTGAGT
>JBOGLY010000014.1:0-15087 GCA_050746425.1 Acidobacteriaceae bacterium | reverse complement strand
GATATGTATCTGGGTGCCCCAGGTTCGCGCAGCTAACCTGGAATCTTCCGACGGTGGCCCATTCAAGCCATCCGTTGGCTTGAGTGGGATGGGAAAGATATGTATCTGGGTGCCCCAGGTTCGCGCAGCTAACCTGGGATCTTTCGACAGAAACCGGGGTCACATTGAAAACGTCCATCGTCCCGACAATCCGTACTGTTTTTTTGGGAGCGCTCATGATTGCTGCTGCCCACGCGGCAACCGCCGCTAAAACCAAACCGGCGCGCGCGGCGCACACTTTGGCCTGGAAAGGACACACCTGGAAAGTCACCAATGGAGGCATGGCCGGCGTAGCGAAGGGCAATCCGAAAAATGTCTTTATCGATCGCAACGGATATCTGCACCTGCAAATCGTCAAAAGGAACGGCATCTACACCGCGTCTGAAGTCTTCTCGACCGACAAGATGGGCTTCGGCACCTACCAGTGGTGGATTCAGGGGCCCGTCGATAACATGGACAAATCGACCGTGCTGGGCCTGTTTCCCTACGGTCCGGTCGACGGAATCGGCAAGGACGCGGAGGATGAGCTTGACATCGAGTTTTCCAAATGGAACAACACCCTGTGCAGCGGAGCCTGCAATGCGGACTTCACCTTCTATCCCGCCACCGGGAATCGTAGCCTGGGTCCAACTGAAAAAGATTTCAAGGTGGACCTGAAAGGCGGATCGCTGACTACAGCGCGCCTGATATGGACCCCCACTCACGTCACCGGAATCGTGATGCGCGGGCTGCAGCCGATCGGAACGACAGCCAATGTTATTGAGAAGTGGACATTTTCGCCGTCCGATTACAAAGCACGAATTCCACAGCAGCCTCTGCCGACTGGCACGAACCTCTGGTGTTTCAAGGTCCTTCCAGCAAGCAATCAGCAAGTCATACTTCGGGAATTCAAGTTCGTGCCGCGTTGATCTGCCCCGTTCCTTGCGTCTGGAAGGACCCGCATTTCCCGCGAAGATCGGGAATCTGGGTCCCCACATCTCGCGTTTGAGATGTGGGATTTGTTTCCCGTAGAAACCCCCTAACTCCGTCCCCACACCTTCCAATCGAGGCTGAACCGTCCCGCGCCCGTAAACAGCAGCGCAATAAAACCGGCCAGGTAAATCAATACCAGTTCGCCATGTTGCAGCGACATGTGAAAAATAAAGTAGAACACCACGGCAAGATTGACGACGATGATAAGCGACGCCGCGCGAGTCGCCAGCCCAAGCGCCACCAGCACGGAGCAAATCGCATCGGAGATCAGCGCATAGACGAGGCTCCAATGAGAACCGATGTGAATTGGGTTGGGAAAATGAGACGACATTTGAGAAAAGTGCGTGACCTTCTCGATGCCGTGCTTCCAAAACAGCGTCGCACCCAGCGCAACGCGCAATACGAGCAGACCAAAATCGCCCGCGCCTGATCCTGAAGATTTTGCCATGCGGCTATTGTTGGTCATCAGGCTATAAACGTCAATGCGCGCGCCTCACTTTCATGATTGGCGCGATGCGGGAATGTCACCCAAAAATGAATTGTCATTCCGAGCGGAGTCACTGCGAAGCAAAGACGCAGTCGAGGGACCTGCTGTCCGTGACTCCTATGGCGACGCCTTTGCTACTTTCTTCCCGTCCACGACTGGCATCCCGCGCAGCTTCGTCAGGTCCGCCTGCACGCGCTTCCATGCCCGCTTGTTTTTCTTCGTCGAAATTGGAGCGTTCGGGTCCGAATAGTATGCAAGAATGTTGTCGCGCAGGCCAGCCGGAACAGGATTGCCCGGCTCGGCTGTCAATTTCTTCAGCAACTGCGCATAGGTCTTGTCCATCAGCACATACGTGCCGGGCTTGGCGAGATTGCCCGTATCCAGGTCGCGATCCGGAAGGTCAAGTACGTGCGAGGGATCCTTTGCCAGCTCGTCGAGCATCCGGTCGTAATCATCCATGGATCGATTCAAGCTCTCGACATACCAGGCATCCGTTTGCAAATCCGGTCCGCGAATCGCAAGATCTGAAATCGGCCCGATCTTCGGCACGATCCGAATCAGAATTGCAATGATGTGCACCCCGATTCCAGGCTTGCGGCTGAACCGTCCCCACTGGTTTTCCGTCGCCGTCCGCATCTGTCGTGCGGAGAATTCCTGGAACGCAGGAGTGTCCGCATCCGGCGGAAAACGCTTGTGGTAGATCAACACCTCGGCATGCGCAAATGTTGGCAGTATCCTATCCAGTGAGGAGTCGTAGCTTTCGAACGCCGGTCGCGGATGACTGATCACGGAAAAAAGCGTCAATCCATAGGTCTCAAAAAATACCCGCTCCACCAGCTTGCGCGGTACTTTGAATCCCACCGTGTGCATGTATCCTGCGGGTGCGAACCGGTGCCGGCTCAACTGCTCCACATCGTAGGCAAACTCCGTCCGCACATGCTCGTGCGGGGCTTCGTCGTAGGTCACGATCGGCCCATACTTTTTTCCGAGCGACGGAAAATTGATCGGCGTCGAGGGATTGGTCGCATACCGGTGGCCGTCGTTGTCACCCACGTAATGCGAGAGCGCGCCCAGGGCAAACGCATATTCATCCACCGTGCGAGAATCGCTGAGCAGATTGTTTACAAATTCTCCGGCGCGAACGTAATGGGTCAGGTTGCTGAAAAATTGGTGTCCGAACGGGTAATAGCCCATGTCCTGGATGCTCGCGCCGCCGTACGCGTAAGACCGTGCCTCGTGCAGTTGCGCATGCGTCAGGTTTGGGAATCGTGCCAGCAATGCCGGCCGTATCGAACCGTGCCAGGCCACGTCGATCATGTCTTCATGCGTCAGAAAAGAGTAGGCATTCGCCTTTGGCGCAATACTCCCAAGCAGCACCACCACCGCCGCCAGCATCGCGCAAAGCTGTGCTCGGCGGCGAAAACTTCCCCGCTGTCCTTCACCTTGTAGAACGTTCCGTCCGCAAATATTCTTCAACATCGAACCTTCATTCTACCCGCAATGCGCCGCAGCCGAAACGTTATACACTGGCTCCATGCTTGACGAAATTGCCTTCCGGCGCCACGCCGACAGCGCTTTGGAATCGCTCAAAAAGGCGTTGATCCTGGCTGAAACCGACGCTGACTTCGAAGTGGAAGAGCAGAACGGGGCCCTCAATATCACCTTCGACGAGCCACCGTCCAAGTTCGTTATGACCCCAAACGCTCCCGTCCGTCAAATCTGGATTTCTGCTCTTTCCACCAGTTTCAAGCTTGACTGGGATGAGGCCGCTCAATCATTCGTGTTCCTGAAAACCGGCGAGTCCCTCAAGCCGCTCGTCGCTCGCCTCATCACCGAACACCTTGGCGGCGAACAAATCATCCTGAGCTAAAACACCTTCCTGTCATAGCGAAGTTCGGGCTACCGCCTGTAAGATGCGCCCTCATCCGTCCAAGCGGCATCTAACTCGCCAAAAGGAAATTCGATGCCCACTAACGATCAATCCATTCGGCAAGAATTGCTTGCGTTTCTAAAGGGCGGGCTCGCGCACGCCACTCTCGACGACGCGATCAAAGACTTCCCTGCCGCGCTGTATGCAAAAAAACCTAGCAGTGCGCCGCACAACGCGTGGCAGCAACTCGAACATATTCGTCTCACGCTGCACGATCTGCTGGATTTTTGCACCAACCGCGATTACCGCGCACTGGAGTGGCCAGAGGGCTACTGGCCGCGCGACGATTCACCCCCTTCGCCGGAAGCGTGGGGTGCGTCAGTGAAGGCTCTGCGCAAGGACTTGAGCGCGTTTGAAAAGATGCTCAAGAATCCGGAGGTGGACTTGTACGCGAAAATCCCATGGGGCGATGGCCAAACTATCTTGCGCGAAATTCTGCTTGCCATCGACCACACCGGCTACCACCTCGGCCAACTCGTTATGTTGCGCAAACAACTCGGCGCGTGGAAAAGCTAAGTCTTCAAACAAAGAGTTGTCATCCCGACTGGACCTTGCGCCTAGCGAAGGGGAAGTGGAGGGACCTGCTGTTTCCGAGAAAATAAAATCTGGGTGCCCCAGGTTCGCGTAGCTAACCTGGGTCTGTTTGGTCTCAGCTACTGGATGGAAAAGTTACGGCTGTGCATCGTCTTCTTCGGTCTCTTTATCGGCTTCGACCATCTGAGAGTAGGTGACTAGCCTTGGCCCGAAAACAGCTTTGAACTGAAGCAAGTGTTTGATGCCCCAAATTCTAAGTTCATCCAGCTGCTCCGAATTCTGATCGACGAAACCAGGCCGGTAAATTGCAATTCTTGAGGCTCGCTTGGCGTCGAGGCGCTCCCAGTCTAACGGTTGGCCATAGGCGTTCTCGATCGCATCCTTATCTTTTAGAAGCGCATCAAAAAACTTCTTATTCAAGGTTCCGTCGCCAAAATCAATGTAAAGCTCTACCCGCACTTTGTGGTGTTTTGCGAAGGCCATGGCGTAATACAAACCACTCACGCCAGTTGTGAATGTGTACCAACTCTGCGGTTGACCTTTCCTGGCATCCGTAAAGTGGTGTACCTCCCGGAGCGAATCAATCAACTTTTGAAAAAACTCGCGTTGGGCCTCTTCTCTCGGGGTGAGACTTAGTTTCGCGTTTTCCTTTACTCTCCTTTGCCAGCTATTTGGCGAAGCAACAAGCTTGAAATTTAAGGCAGGACGCGACTCGTCGATTCGAACGGCTTCCACGACAACGCCAAAGAAATCTGTGTTGATATCCGTTCGCGCATTCAGCCAAACCAGAGCTTGCCGGTGTTCATCCCGCATCTCTCGAGCAACCCATATGATTACGCCTGCTTCGGTGCCTGCTGCGTAGGTCAGCAGCTTGCCGAGATGATCGTGGTTGGTCGCCTCTAATTGGTTCTCGATTACGACCTTTCTGCCTGAGCCGATATCATTAGCGATAATGTCGCACGCAAAATCGCCGACCGCGGCCTCTCGCTGGACGAATTCAAGCTCCAGTTCAAGTGCTTTTCCCAGTGCCTGCAGATTGTCGACAAGCCAATGCGTGAAATCGGCGGCCTCATGGGGCCACAACTCTCGTAGGTTTACTCTCCTCAGCTCTCCAAACTCGGGCATGCTCATTTTTATACTCCCATCTTCTTCCGTTTGCCTCTGCCGCATCCGATACCCTATCCTGAAGGGTTCTTCGCGGCTTGCCGCAGCTTTAGGGGTACCCTATGTCGCGAAACACTACCGAAGATGTTCCGAGGGGTCCCGCGCCCGCCGCCGAATCCGCCCGCAACGTCTCCCCTGGGGAGCAGCAATGGATTGACAATCCCCTTGCGCCAGCGCTGGTCAAATCGCCTGAGCGGCCGATTGGCGCGAATACCGGAACGAATCGCAACCCCGACGGCACGGCGCGTTTCACAACCATCTCCGGCGTTCCCGTGGAGCGGCTCTACACACCTGCCGATCTTCCCGCCGACTGGAACGAACACCCGGAAAAATATATAAGCGCGCCCGGCCAGCCGCCCTACACACGCGGCATTCACGCGACCGGATATCGCGGCAGGCTGTGGACAATGCGCCAGTTCTCCGGGTTTGCGACGCCGGAGGAAACGAATCAGCGATACAAATATCTGTTGCAGGCGGGCGGCGGTGGACTGTCGGTCGCATTCGATCTGCCCACGCTGATGGGCTACGACTCCGACCACGCCAACAGCGAGGGAGAAGTTGGTAAGTGCGGCGTCGCGATCGATTCACTGGAAGATATGGAGATTTTGTTCTCCGGCATCGACCTCGAAAAAACCACTGTGTCGATGACCATTAACTCCCCGGCCAGCGTGTTGTGGGCCATGTACCTCGTTGTCGCGGAGCAGCAGGGTGCGGACTGGAAAAAGATTTCCGGCACGTTGCAAAACGACATCCTGAAGGAATATATCGCGCAGAAGGAATACATCTATCCGCCCGCGCCTTCCATGCGCCTGGTAGTCGATACATTCGAGTTTGGCTCGCTGTTCACGCCGCGATTCAATCCCATCTCGATATCCGGCTATCACATTCGCGAGGCCGGCTCGACTGCGCTGCAGGAACTGGCCTTCACCATTTACGACGGCGTGGAATATGTGGAGTGGGCGCTGCGGCGCGGCCTGGATGTGGATGATTTTGCGCCGCGGCTGAGTTTCTTTTTCAACTCCCACAACGATTTCTTTGAAGAGATTGCCAAGTTCCGCGCCTCGCGCAAAATCTGGTATCGCCTGATGACGGAGCGCTTCCACGCCAAGCAGTCGCGCTCGCAGCTGATGCGTTTCCACACCCAGACGGCGGGCGTATCGCTGACCGCGCAGCAGCCAATGAACAACATTGCTCGCGTGGCGATCCAGGCGCTGGCCGCGGTGCTTGGCGGAACGCAATCGCTGCATACGGACTCCTACGATGAGGCGTTGGCGCTGCCAACCGAGGAGGCAGCCGGCATCGCGTTGCGCACGCAGCAGATTCTTGCCTACGAGTCCGGCGTGGCGCAAACCGTCGATCCGCTGGGGGGCTCTTACTTCGTCGAAAACCTCACGCTGAAAATGGAGCAGGGCGCATTCGAATATTTCGCCAAGCTGGACGCCATGGGCGGCATGGTGCGCGCGATTGAAGAGGGTTTTCCGCAAAAAGAATTAGCCGAATCCAGCTACCAATACGCGCGCGCCGTCGAGGCCAAGGAAAAAATTATCGTCGGCGTCAACGACTTTGTCGTCGATGAAACTCCGCAGGAAATTCTCTACATAGGCGAAAGCGTGCGTGAATCGCAAACGGAAAAATTGAAGCGGCTGCGCGCGCGACGATCGCAGGAAGAAGTGTCGCGCAGGTTGAACGCGTTGCGCCAGGCGGCGGCACGCGAGCCGCAGGTGAGAAATGGAACAATATCCGACGCCAACACCATGCCATATATTCTGAATTGCGTCCGCGCCTATGCCACCGTTGGCGAAATCTGCGAAGCGCTGCGCGACGTGTTTGGAACTTATGAAGAGTCCAGTTGGACGTAAAGCGGCGAGTTGCTCCTTGAATTTGTCATTCCATCGATAAACCGAAAGGCGTTGTCAAGGCAGAGAGGTGCGTGGAGTTGCGATGAGCAACTCTAGCGGGGCTCAAGCCTGGAGAGCGAGGCTGCACGCGAGTCCTCTCTGCGATCGAGCCTTTCGGTTTATCCAATCAACCGAAGCGCAGCGAGGTGGAGGGACCTGCGTTTGTTTCTTGCCCGCAGCTTTTCGACACAGCGGTGTCGAAGAACCTGCTTTTTGCCAGCACCACGCGAGGTCCCTCGGTCCGCGGCGACCGAAGGAACTCTGGATTTGTGGTAACTAAGGACCAACACCGAGATTCTTCGCTTCGCTCAGAATGACGCGTTTACTCTATGGCATTTGGAGAAATGCTGTAACATTTGTCCGGGCCGTAGGTAGGCGGATAGGGTCTCCCATTACTCTGGCTTCGTAAAGGGAGTTGTCTGCACAATTCCCTTTCCCTCGACAATGGTGTAAATCGCATCCGCTGGTACGTTTTTGAGAACGTCCTTATGTCCGCTCGGCCATTGAATTTCCACCTTCTTCATCACTGCGTCTTTACCGAGTCCAAAATGCAAACGTGTGTCGTTGGAAGAAAGATAACTGCCGCCTCCATGAACCTCATCGATCTGGCTCATCGCCGCGGTAACCACCGTCATGCGCGCGCCGATAGCAGCGCGATTGCTCTTGGTCCCAATCAGGCGAAACAGGACCCGATGATTGGAATTTTTCGTTTCATTCAGAAATACAATTGGCGGCGCGCCCTCGTTGTAAACAACCACATCCACATTGCCATCATTATTGATGTCTCCGAAGGCCGTTCCCCGTCTCGATTGCAAGGGGCCATCGTTCAGGCCGGCGATATTGGCAATTTCTTCAAAAGAGGTGCCGTCGATATTTCGATACAGCTGGATAGGTTCTCGGTATCTTAGTTCGTCCGGCAAAGTATCCACCAATGGACTTACGTTGCCTGTTGCCACAAAAATATCTGGCCAACCGTCGTTGTCGAAGTCCGCAAACCCGCTGCCCCAGCGAACCGGAGAATACTTGAGCTGATGGATTTTGAGGCTCCACGTAGTATCCACAAACCCTTCAGCGCCCTGATTGTGATACACAGTCATGGGCTGATAGCCATAACGCGTAACTACCAGGTCAAATTTGCCGTCTCTGTCATAATCTCCGAAATCTCCCGCCATGTTGCCCATGGGATGCCCATCTTGACTAAGAGCAACTCCCAATAGCATGGCATCTTCTTCGAAGGTCCCGTTGTGCAAGTTATGGTAAAGAAAATTTGGCCCCTGGTCGTTGGCCACAAATAAGTCGGGCCAGCCATCGCCATCGTAATCTCCCCAGGCAACTCCCATGCCAAGTCGTTTATCGGGATTGCCAACTCCAGCTTTGACGCCTACTTCCTCAAACGTACCGTTGCCTCGATTGCGATAGAGCAGGTCCGACTCGCCTTCGCTAACGGGAACTTCTATCGCAAGTCCTCGATAGGAGAGCGCCTTCGACCCGGGCTTCGGCAGGTTGTGAATATCGGAGTTGACGTATCGCGACACAAAAAGGTCCAGGTTGCCGTCGCGATCGTAGTCGCCCCACGCCGCGCCGACGCTGAAGCCGCCGCCGGCAACTCCAGCTTGCTTCGTCACATCCTTGAATTTGCAATCGCCCATATTCTGATACAGAACATTGTGCCCATACCCGGTCACATAAATGTCTGGCAGGCCATCGTTGTTGAAATCGCCAATGGCCAGGCCCATTCCCCAGCCCTTTGTGGTCAGGCCGGCGGCTTTCGTGATATCGCTGAAGTGCAGATTCGCGTCCTGATGGTACAGCGTAATCATCGGGTCGCCGCCATGCAGGTAATGGTCGATGGAAGAGCCGCTCACCGTGACAATGTCGAGCTTGCCATCGCCGTCGCAGTCGAACAGCCCAACGCCCCCGCCCATCGTTTCCAGCAGATATTTCATTTCCGGGGAAGTGTAGGGAGCTTTCGTTATCCCGACCCTGGCTGTAACATCCTGGAAGCGTATCGGAGATGTTGCGGGAGCTGGTCCCGACGGCGGAAGCACAAGAGCTAGAAGGAATATCAAGGAGCGCATATGCTACTGGCGCCTCCATAACTTTGCGGCTTGAAGTATTTCCCACATGAATTTGCCTTGTTTCTCTACTCTTCTTCGTTCTAAGAGAACATCAATGTGAAGCGGGGGATGACTTGCTCGCCACCTTACCTAAACTTATCGCCAGTGCGGATTGAGCTTCTTTGTTCTCCGGATGCGATTGCAGATACCGCTGCAAAGGTGGAATGGCCTGGCTATATTCCCCGCCAAGAAACGCGGCCCGGCCCCAATTTAGATCCAGCCCATCCAGATGCGGCGCCCATTTTGCCGTGTCCTGAAAATAAGCTGCCGCCTGCCGGTATTGCTTGTCGATTGCCGCAATCACTCCCAGGTTGTTATAGCTGTCCGCAATGGCTGGGGCGATTCTATTCTTGATCGCTACCGCCTCCTTCAGCTTCTCAGGATCGACCGTTGCAGCTCCAGCGCCTTTCTGGAAGGATAGTTGCGTTGGCTGCTCTCCATGTGCTGGCCCGGCTGGATTTGCTTGTTTCGCCAAGTCCATTTGCCGCAACAGCCCATTCGAAATTTGAATTTCTTTTCTCGCCTCACCCCGTTTTCCGGCCTGCATCAGGACTCTGGCAAGCAGATAATGGGCGCGCTGGATCTGGTAGTTATTTCGAGACGGATCGTGAGTCAACTTGATCGATTTTCTGAACGCGGCTTCCGCATCTGCCGGCTTGTTCATCTCCTGATACAACTGGCCCAGGGCGAAATAAATATCCGGATCATCGGGGGCAAGCTGGCTAGCGCGGACCAACTCTCTTTCCGCGCCGGGAAAATTGTGTTGCTTCATTTCGATGTACCCAAGTTGGGAGTGGCTCAATACATCGTCCGGGGAAATTGCCAGTTCCTTGCGGAACTCCGCGGCGGCCTTGGTAAAGTTCATCTCTCCCATGTTCTGCAGGTAAGCCGCGCCTAAGGAATAATGGGCGCCGGGAAGTTTGTCGTTCTCGGCGATCGCTTTTTTGAATTCTTCCGTGGCCTTCTCGGAATAGTCCGTCTCCGCGTACTGCAGGCCAATGTCCATGTGAAGCTGGGCGGTATCGCCAAACCCTTTCAGCATTTCGGCGAATATCGTCGCAGCTTGTTTTTCTTCCTTAAGCGCCAAATCGGCCCGCGCCAGCGCCAGTCCATCTGGATAGTTCGGATCGAATGCGACAGCGGCCTCGAGTTCCCGCTGGGCGTGTACGTTTTCTTTCATCAGCAATAAAACGCGTCCCAGCGCCAGGTGCGCGGATGCATCCCGTGGGGCCGTCTGCACGGCCTCCTGTGCCAGTTTCCTGGCCTTCGGCAGGTCTCCGGCGGCAATGCACTCCTGCACGTATTCCAGGCGCATCTCCACGTCATTGGGGGCCAGCAACAGCCCGTCGTCGAACAGCGCGGCGGCCTCGCGATAGTCGCCGACGGCTGTGAAATTGATGCCCAGCAGATCCAGCGCATGGGCCAGGAACAGCCTGGAGTGGCTTGCCGCGTCCGCCAAGTCTCCGTCAGCGCGCGCTTTCTGGGCAGCGTCGTAGTCATTCCGCAAGCCTGAACCGGTGGGACGGGCAGTCTGGAAGGCGCGGACCGGGACGGTCCAGAGTGCAACCAGAAACAGAAGCGTCAGCTCCCAGGGATACTTATGTGTTACCAAGGGATACCACGAGAATGCAATTTTTTGAGCAGGCCCGAGATGCCAAAATGGGTGGTCGGGAGATCCATGCTGAGGTCAGTATAAACGCCAGACTTTGGGAAGCGATTCAGCATTTTGAGTCATTCTGAGCACGGCAAAGAATCTCGGCATTTCAAAAAAGTGGCAAATACGCAGATCCTTCGGTCGCCGCGACTACCTCAGGATGACGAACTCTATTTTCAATCGGACATCTTGCCGCTTGAAAAAAAATTTGGGGCACCCGTTGCAGGATGCCCCAGATGAAGCGGAGTTGGGTTAGAAGTTATATTTCACGTTCAGCTCAATGATGCGCTGGTTGGGCGCGCCGGCTTTGGTATCCAGAACGCCCCACGTCGACGAATCGCCCGCGGTATTCAGCGTGATCGCCTTGGTGGCATAGTCCATGTTGTAGCGCAACTGCAACTGGTTTCCACCGCTGAATTGCCGCAATGGATGGTTCATCCAGTTGAAGGCCGATATGCGGAATTGAACGTTTTGCGCGCCGCGAACCTCGAACGTCTTGTAGAGAGCCAGATCGTTTTCGATGTACGCCGCGTTGGCAAAAAATGGGAAGTTTTTACCTCCGTATTGGCCAATTGCCGGCGCGCCGAAGCAAGCCTGATTGAGCAACTGATTTTTCCCCAGGCTCGACTTCGGATTGCAAGTCAGCACTGGCATGATGTTGAGCCCAGCATCCGTTCCGTAGTAGGTCGCGGAACCGACGCCGCTGCCAATTCCCAAGGCATTTGCATTGGCGGGCAACCCGGTGTAGCTGATGCCCAGGCTAAAGTTCCCTGGCGAACCGTTCTCCTGTTGGAGACTGCCACCCTGCTGCCAGGAACTGATACCGGAAATGGTCCAGCCGTTCACGACACCCCGAACCACTGGATTGTTCCCATGCACAAGCTCTCCGAACTGGTAGATGTAATCGGAGTTGAACAGAAACGGCCGATCCACATTCAACACACCGTAATTGGCGCGGGTGGTGAAGGGATCGACCTGGAAGGCAGCGGTCCCAAGCTGCTTCTGCCAGGTGAAGTTGAAGTCGAACACGAATTTCCCTGTCCGTTTCGTGATCGAGGCCTGCAGCGCGTTGTAGTTGGAGAAGAAGGTCGACTGGTGCATGATCACCTGATTGGTTCCGTACGCATACCCAAACGGATGGTAGTCGGAGAGAGAGTTGCCGTTGGGAAGGCCGGTAGTGTCATCCTTGCTAACATTTTCCGGATTGTTCGCGACGATGCCCGTCTCGGGATCGGGAAGGAATAGCGCGCCAACCGGAGTTTTGTTCTGATCGGCAAGGCCGGGAAATGCCGAGCCGTTGCTGGATTCGCCATCGTTATCCATCTGGCTGCTGCTGCTGCCGACGTAGCCAACATCCAGCAGAGTATTCCACGGCAATTGCTGGTCGACGGTCAGGTTCCAACTATAGGTCAACGGAATTCCATAGTCGGTTGGGCTGGCGCCTGTATAGGAGCCGTATTGTCCGGTTCCCGGCGTGAATCCCTTTTGTCCCGCGATTGGAGCCGGCTGGATTTTGGCGCAGGCCGGAATATTTCCGCAGGCTGGGGTAGGGATCAGTCCAATTTGCGACTCCAACACCTCTGTATTGCCCGGCAGGTTATAGGTCCGAATATTCTGCGCCGTTTGCAGATCGGAGGCATAGTCGTTGTACTGGTCCTGCCAGCGATACGCTCCCCATCCGCCGCGAACCATCGTCCTGCCATTTCCGAACACATCGTAGGACATACCGAAGCGCGGAGAAAGGAAGAACAGCCGGTTCGGCATACCGCTGAGGGGCACGCCCGGATCGTTCGAGTGCCAGTAGAAGCCTGGCTCGGCCTTGCCGGAGTAGTAGTCGGATGCGACCTTGTCCGCAATGAACACGGCCATGCCGGTGCCGGTGCGATCGTACCAGTGGCCGACATGCTCAAAACGCGCGCCGATTTCAACGTTCAGGCGATTGCTCACCTTCCAGTTGTCGTTCAGATAGCCGGAGACGATCTGATAGGCCATGTCGCTATTGGGCGATTTGTTGGCCTCGTTATACCCAGTCACCGAACCCATGATGAAATCGGCTGTTTGGTTCTTCGGCGAACCGACGAGATATCCGAAGAATGGGTTATTGCTCTGGCCGAAACCGCCGAAGCTTCCGTTCATCTGCTGACCGCCGCCCTGGTAGTTGGCGGTGTTCTGCGTGAACGCGCCTGCCTTTATGGTGTGGGAACCGACGATCTTAGTGAAATTATCGGCAAAGGCCGGGTCTTCCTTGCGGACCTGGTAGATGCCAGACGGCTCGTAGTCGTCGCCCTGGGAGAAGTCGGGAAACTCGTTTGTACCGCCTCCGTTATAGGCAGGGGCCAGTTTCGATCCAGGCGAAAATACCTCTGCATAGCCGGGGCTGGTGGGGTATCCGAAAGCGACGCGTGAGGACCCCGACGGATTGGCGGGTTCATTCGGCAGATTACCGTAGCCCCAACTTGCAATCAACTCATTGGTAGTGGTGGCGTTGAAAATATGGATGAAGTGACCGGCAGCGGTCTTGGTGTATGAGTACTGAAACAAGCCTCCGCCGGGATACGGAACCGAGCCGCCAGGGGTCCAGTAGATATGCGCGCCGTTGCCCTGGTCGAGCGACGAACTGAATTCCTGCTGGTAGGAAACGTAGAACTTGGTATTGTCGCTCATGTTCCAGTCGACACGGGCGCGCCATACCCAGCCGTTTACATGGTTGATGATTGGCTGGTAGTAGTTGTAGCCACTAGGGGTGGTCGCCGGATTGGCATTTGCCTTGGGCCAGAAGGAGGACAAAGCGGTCGACGATGGCAGGATAAACTGCGTGGGAACCGACTGACCGTTATCTGTATTGGTCGACGCATCGTAGCCAGGAACGGCTGTGGGGTTTGCTATCGCCGTGGTCCCGTCCGAGTAGGAGGTGCCGGTCAGATCCTGGCACCAGCCGGTTAGAGTGGGACCAAAGCCGCTGGGGCAAAGGACCTTGTTATCGGCGTTATCGTTGGTAAAGTCTCCGGCCATCATCTCCGGAGAGGGGATGTACGATTCCAAGACGTTGGCATTTCCCTGATTCTGCAGCCATCTCTCATAGCCGCCCCAGAAGAACAGCTTCTTGTGAGTTTTCGGCACATATCCGCCGATATTGCCGCCCGGATAGTAGTAAGCGGCGCCACCTTTGGGCTTGCCCTGGTGGTTGCTCTGCCAGTCGTTGGCATTCAAAACGTCGTTGCGGGCATCGAAATATGCCTCGCCGTGGTAGTGGTCGGTGCCGGACTTACTGATGGTGCTGATGACAACCGGGCCGAATTCCTGGTCCGCGCCAAAGTTCGAGGTGAGGACGGTCATTTCCTGAACCATGTCAGGATTGATGGTGCCGATCGAGCCTCCCATATCGCCTGGATCGATGACGTTGACGCCATCTGAAAGCAGTTGCTGCGGGCCTCTGTATTCCGCGCCGCTCACATTCAACCCGTTGCCGACGGAGCTGGTCTGCGCCGTGACGGTAAGAGCGTTGAACGATGCGCCGTTGCTGAGGCCGTTCGGCGTTTCGACGACGCCGGGCAACACTTTCAACATTTCTGTGACGTCGCGGCCTTCAAGGTCGACGTTCTGAATATCCTTATAACTAAGCACATCGGAGCGCGAGCCCGTGGTCATGGGGATGATGTTGACTTCAGCCTGGACGGTGACGCTCTGAGTAGCGCTTCCTACCGCAAGGGTCAGACCCAGAATCGAACGAGAGTCGCCCGCATGAAGAATGATTCCGGTCAGTTCCTTGGGAACGAATCCCTTCGCGGTCGCCTTGACCGAGTACGTACCGGGGACAAGAGACGGAAACGCAAAGAAGCCGGAATCCGTCGTGGTCGCAACGCGGGTATCTTGCGTGGCCTCATTGACTAGAGTGACTTGGGCCCCCGGAACTACCGCTCCGGTGGGGTCTTGCACCGTACCGGAAGCCGTGGCCGTGGTTTGCGCGTGCCCAACAGGTAGAAATACGAAAAGCAGCGCCAGCGCCATAAAAGCGCCCAGGCTACGTTTCACAAGGGATAGACTGACGTTCGCGGAACTGCCGAACCAATACAGCTTGTTCATCTTGCCTCCAAAAACCCCTAAGGGGTACATGTTCTTACGACCGTAAAAATCCATTGATGTTGCGCCCGGATGACGATCTCCGGACGAAAAATACAGCGCCATCTAAATCGCTTTATTAGGCCGCTGCAATTTTTAGTCTTCTTGAGATACGATTGTCAAGATTTTTTTTGGTCTAAATTGATTTAGTGCTGAGATGCAAGGTCTGGGCG
>JBOGLY010000013.1:0-15287 GCA_050746425.1 Acidobacteriaceae bacterium | reverse complement strand
GGCAAGCGCGGACGTGTCTGCTGAAATTCCATCCCCCTACGCATGTGGCCGCTAGCGGCGAAACACGGTTTTCTAGCGCACAAATGAATAATGCTCTGACGCGATTTAGCGTCGGTAGCGCGAATTCGCGCCTGGATTCCCCATCGATGTCGGTAAATTAAGACTGTGCAACCTTGTTTGGAGCCGATGTATGAAGCTTGCCGCTCTTGTCGTGCTTTGCGTTGTGGCCTGTGCACCCTTGCCGGGCCAGAATGTTCCCAGCGTTGCCCAGCAATTTCAGAATCCCGCCAAGGCCTACCGGCCCATGGTGCGTTGGTGGTGGCCTGGCGGTGATGTCACGGATGCTGAGTTGCGCAGGGAAATCCGACTTCTCGATCAGGCAAATTTCGGCGGGGCCGAGATTCAGCCCTTTGTCATTGGACTCCATCCCGACATGCCTGCGGAAACCCGCAAACGCGTCGACGACTATCTGACCCCGACCTTCTTTTCCCACATGCAGGCGGCCCTGCAAGAGGCACGTGACCACGGCATGTGGCTCGACTACACTTTTGGCTCGGGCTGGCCTTTCGGCGGCGCGGGAGTGATTACTCCGGAGCTGGCCTCGGTGGAGTTGCGCTCCACGCGGCAGAGCATTCGCGGTCCGGTGCATTTTCACGCAAAGCTGCAAATGCCCCCGATGGATGATGACATTACAAAAAATACAGACCTGCCGCCAGGTTGGTTACAGCGTTTTCAGCGACGAGAGAAACTGGTGGCTGTCGTTGCCGTTCGCGGCGATAAGGTCCAGCTCTATCAAAATCAGGGGCCGGAAGGTGCCGAGGCGGTGAGACGAACGGGCCAATTGGACCCTGGTACCTCTGTGGTACTGACCAGCCATATGCTGCCCGATGGAACGCTCGACTGGAATGTGCCGCCGGGAACCTGGCAGGTTTTCGTGTTTAAAGAATTGCCTACGGGGCAGCATGTCGTAGGCGGCGTCGGCGCTGGCACGCAGTTGGTGCTCGATCACATGAGTCGCCATGCCTTTGATGTCTATGCCGACCGCGTCGGCGGTACCGCCAAGCAGTACGACGGCGAATTCTTCGGCCACGGCCTGCGCGCAATTTTTTGCGACAGTCTTGAGGTCCAGGCCAACCTTTATTGGGACGACAACTTTCTCGAGCAGTTCCGCAAACTGCGCGGCTACGACCTCACTCCATATCTCCCTATCTTGAAGGTCCCCGGCGAGAACGTGCCCTACGGCGCGACCAACGCGCATATGCCTCTCTACAATATGCAGGGAATCGGCGATCGCGTCCGTCGGGATTATTGGCAGACGGTCTCCGACGTGATGATCGGCAATTTTTACTCGCCCTTCATTGAATGGGCCGCGAACAACAACCTGTTGTCGCGCGTGCAGGCCCATGGCTCCCCAACCGATTTGCTGCGCGTCTACGGCGCATCCAGCATTCCGGAGACCGAGGACCTCTACGACGACGGCCGCTACGATTTTCTAAAGATGTCCTCCTCCGCTGCGGACTTATACGGGCGAAAAATCGTATCGAGTGAAAGCTTTGTCTGGCGAGGCAGGATCTACCAAACCACTCCGGAAAAGATTAAGCGCTTTGCCGACGAACTGCTGACCGCCGGCATCAACGAAATTATTTATCACGGCTTTCCCTACAGCTACATGGACCGGCCGGAGCCGGGCTGGGATCCGTTCGCAGCCAGCGGATCATATTCGTCGCACATGAATCAGCACAACCCGTTCTGGCCTTATCTTCCGCGCCTGAATGAATACATCACTCGGGTGCAATATATCTCCCAGACCGGGACGACAGTCGTTCCCGTGGCACTCTATCGCGGCCTGCTCGCCTACGATTCCATCGAGCCCGCGCCGCCAGAACCGGAAATCGCCACCCGCTTGATGGCGGCAGGCTACAACTATTACCACATTGACGCGTATGTGCTGCTGCACTCAAAAGTGGTTGATCGGAAGTTGATTTCTCCCGGAGGAGAGTCCTACAGCGTTCTCATTCTTCCCAATCAGAAAACTGTCACCGCACAAGTCGCAGAGCAAATCGCTTCGTTTGCGCGTCAAGGACTGCCGATCGTTTTTGTCGGCGCGACGCCCCTTGCGGAACGAAACGTAATCGACGGAAAACTTCCTACAGGTCCCGATCTGAATCCACTGGCAAAAATTCTGTCCCTGAGTAACATTAAAGTTACTCCGGGAGCATCCGGCGCGGTAAAAATTCTGGATGCGTCCATCCAGCCCAATCTTCATTTCGATGGACCATCCGTGCCGTTCATCGAGAAGCGAATTGGCACGCTTGATGTGTTTTTTCTGCGCAATCCATCCAGCGCGAGCGCGCACGTTCAAGTGGATTTCCACGCCTCAGGCGTTCCGGAAGTTTGGGACCCATGGACTGGCGAGCATCGTCCATTTACGCATTTCGAGCAGCGCAATGGCGGATTGCGAGCGCATTTAGACATGCCCCCTTACGGTTCCACGCTGCTCGTTTTCGATCCGTCGGCCAAGCCAGTCGCGCCTTCCGCGCCTTCGCCTGACGCAGGAGTCAGCAACGCACAACTAGAGATTGGCCAGAATGGATGGAAATTTCACGGCGCTGGAATCGGGCCTGGTAGCCAACCGGAAACCATCGACATGCAAATTCCCACGCTGATGGATTGGTCGACGAACGACAGGCTGAAGAACTTTTCCGGGCGCGGTCAATATACGACCACGTTCGATCTGTCTGCTGATTTCCTCAGCAGCCATCCTCATATTCTGCTCGACCTTGGCGACGTAAAAGATGTGGCCGAGATTTCCATCAACGGTAAATCCGGCCCGGTTTTATTGCTGCGTCCATACCGCGCCGATGTCGCTGCCTTGTTGCACGAGGGCGAGAACACGTTGCAGGTAACGGTTGTGAACACGCTTTACAACGCGCTTTCCGCGCGGGGTCCGAATCGCAATTTCGTACCCGGCCCGACCGACACCGCAAATGGGCTGATGCCGTCTGGCCTGATGGGACCCGTGCGTTTGGAGTCGGCACAGAAGTAGGCGAGGGCTGGCTCTGT
This sequence comes from Acidobacteriaceae bacterium, assembly GCA_050746425.1. Taxonomy (GTDB): domain Bacteria; phylum Acidobacteriota; class Terriglobia; order Terriglobales; family Acidobacteriaceae; genus JAKAAZ01. Next base: position 12,224 of record JBOGLY010000013.1, on the reverse strand, counting down.
CTGACATAGTTTATTTCCGATCTGCGGATATGAGCGGGAGCGGCAAGAGACAGAAGCGGATTCCCTTCGGGAATGACAGACAGAAAAGCAAAGGCTAGGACAGAAAGAAAGGTAGCAAGGACAAAAGCATCCAACGCGATTCGTAAGTTTCGAGATAGGATGGTTCTGAGATCACCCTATCGAGGAGAACTGCCTTGTCCAATTCATACCATCCCACCCGGAGAGGATTTCTCCGGTCCGCCGTCGCATCTGCCGCACTCGCTCCCGCGCTGATGGGGTTTGCCCAGACCCCCGCATCCGAAGAATCGGACACAACCGGGCCGGATTCAGCGCTATTAAGCCAGATCGATCTCGATCGCGAGTTGTATGAGCAGGATGGAATCGTAAACGGGATGCTTCGCTTCCTGCGACCTGTTACATCTCCGACGCAGGTGGAATGGAGCGACAGCTTCGGCCGCGTCGCGGCCCGCGTGATGCTTCCGCCGTCCAGCGCCGCGACTGTCGCGCTGCCATTTTCCTTCAATTTGCGATTCAGCCTGACCTACGTGAATTGGGTCCGCGTGAAGGTCAACGGCGTTCCGCAGGCGGCCACGGCCAAATTCCTAGTCTCGCCGCAGTGGACGCCGTGGGACGATTACCACAACATCATGTGGGCCCATTATCCTGACGGATTTTACGGCCTGCTGCGCAAGGCCGGAGTGGATGCCACGATCACGGCGGGCGACAACGGGCTATCTCCCATTTTGAACAACAATTTCGATTTTTATGTGGAGCAGATGGCATGGGAGGTTTTTTCGATCTATCACAAGGACCAGGCACTGTGGAGAGGGCTGATAGAAAAGTTCAGCCTGGACCGCAACAACCTCGAACTATGGGTGCGGAATCCCTGCATCAACGATCCGGAGACGGACAAATATATTCACGATCGCTTGTCGCGGTTTGCGCGCGAGCGCCGCGCGTTTCGACCGCTCTACTACAACATCGCCGATGAATTGGGACAAGGCGACCAGATTCGACCGAACGATTTTTGTCACTCCAAATTCTGCGCGGAAAAATTTACTGAATATCTCAGCCGGCAAAGCGGCGGAGGCATTCGTCCACACGGGACGGCAAAGCTGGCCGACCTGACCGGCACGACTACCGATCGCGCCTTTGAAGCGATCGCTTTGGCGGCAATCCGCGCGAAATACAAAACCATCGAACAATTCAATCAGGAGTGGGGCACCAGCTTTCCCGGCCCCGCCCACTACGGCGATCCCCAAGGGATGGTGTTCAGCGGCGCACTAATGATTGCGCGGGAATCGTTATCGGCCCCGACTCTCGACGCCGCATCGCTTGAAAAAGCGATGGGACCGCTGGACCTGGCCAACATCCGCTGGGGCGGGGTACCCGGGTTTTTCGCTCCGGACAGGCCAACCAGGTTCCAGAATTGGGACCAGGTCGTCGCCTTCGTCAATCGGTATTACAAGGAGCTGGGAGAGGTCGCTTCGACCGAAGGCTGGAATGTTTCTTCCTGGTGCGTGTTTCGCAATTTCATGGACGAGACGTTTGCCGACGCCGTGAAGCGCGCCGCCGATGTCTGCAAGGCGGAAGATCCACATGCGCTGTGCGCGACGGAAGGCGGCCAGGCTCCGTTCGCATTCGGCTGGTACAACTACGAGCAGGTGGTGCGCGCCGTCGATGTAATTGAGCCGTACAACATCGGAGAATGCGTGGAAGTCATCCGGTCGTTGAAGCCGGAGATGATCATGCTGCAAACCAGCGGCACGTCATTTACGCCTGGCCAGCCGCTGACCGCCGCGCAACGCCTGCGGCAGAAACGAGCGAACAGGCCCATCTGGTGGGGACTGTTCCACAACCACAACGGCACGATCATCTGGGACGACAACGAGAAAGGCCTGACATTTGTCGATGAACGGACCGGCAAGCCCACCCCGGCGGCGGAAGCATTTTCGGCGACGATGCTGGAAATTCGCGCTGGTCTCGGCAAGCTTATGATTAACTGCCGCCGCCAACCGGCGGCGATTGCCATCCACTATTCGCAGCCGTCCATCCAGATCCACTGGCTGCTGGACAACGTGAAACATGCGCGCGACTGGGCACAGCACAGCGGTGGAACCCGCGACAGTCTGGGCATTGCGGTTCGCAATAGCTGGACAAAGGTAATTGAAGACCTGTCGATGCAGTACAACTTTGTTGGCGGGAAGCAGTTGGAAGCAGGGCTGCTGAATGCCGGGGAATATAAAGTTTTCATCCTGCCGCAATCGATCGCTATGAGCGCCAAAGAAGCAGAGCAAATTCGTGCGTTCGTACAAAACGGTGGCACATTGGTGGCGGACATGCGGGTTGCCGAACTCGACGAACATGGGCGCGAAAATCGGCGCGGACGCAATCCTCAAGGCGGACATGGCGGGCATTTGGACGATCTATTCGGCATTGCCCATGGTCCGGCGCAGAGCTTCGCGAAGTCGGTGCAGGGGACCGGCAGCGAAGGCGCATTGCATCTGGAAGGCAACGCATTGCGCGAAATTCGTCCTGGCGACGCGACTGTCGTCACCACCACCGGCAAAGCGCTGGCCCACAGCGGCAACGTGCCAATGGTGATTGTGAATCAGGTTGGATCGGGACGCGCGATTTTTCTGAACATGGAGATTGCCGACTACGCATATCTGCGCTTGCAGCCGAATTCCAACTCCAGTTTTCCGGACCTGGTGGAGGACATTCTGGCGTGGGCGGAAGTCACGCCTCCCGTTCGCGTACTCGCGGCGGATGGAAAGCGGTTGCCCGGCACAGAGGTTGTCACGTTTTCCAATGGATCGTGCGAGCAGGTAGCCGTCTTCAGAAATCCGCAGACCGACAGCGGCGGATGGGGCAGCTATCCCAGCCTTGTGGCAACTGGCTCCGCTCCCGTTATCGATCCGGCGATCATGGCGAACATCGACAACTCCCTGCTGGAAAAAGAAGCCGAAATTACGCTCGAATGGCCGGAGGAACGCCAGGCCTACGATGTGCGCGGACGCAAGGACCTGGGCAAAATTCGTACTTTGAAGGCCACATTGGATCCATGGAGCGCGCTGGTGTTCACTCGCTCATCGCAGCCGATTTCGGCATTGCGCGCCGACGTGGCGCCAAATTCGCGGGCCGGTGAAATGGTGGAAATTACATTGACCGATGAAAGCCCTGTGCCAGAGGGGACGGTTCGAACAGTGCATTTTGAATTCAAGACTCCAGGGGGCGATGTCTACGATTTGTATTCACGCAATGTGCTGGTGCGCGCTACGCCGTATGTCGAGCGAGTCCCGTTCGCCGTCAACGATCCGAAAGGCCGCTGGCATGTCACCGCGCACGATCTGATGACGGGACATGTAGTTGATACGACATTCGATCTTGCCTAAAACATTTCTCCAGTTGGTGTAGAGCGCATGCTTAACACAGGTCGTCATCCTTCTATGAAAGAGGGCGCAGGTGTCCAGAGGCACTGGCGAATAGATTGCGTAAGAACCAACGCCCAGATTCTTCGCTCCGCTCAGAATGACGCTTTTACTTATAGCAACTGGAGAAATGCCTTAAACAGGCGAGAAGCTGGTTGGCTGTGTCAACATCTTCTATGGCGCAGGGTATCAACAGAGCCACAGCTTCGAGCCAGCAAGCGCAAGCGTTGCCCGATCCTTTGCGGTCCTGTTGTCCTTACCTGACCTCTGGATAGCTATGCAGTTGCGGGCCGATCAGGTTGGAGTACTTGTAGTTTTCGCGGCGGTCGGCATTGATCGTCCAGAACATCGCGCCGATCATGTCCGGATAACCCGAACGCTGGACCAATTTGTAAGTGGTCCCGGCGGGGGCTTGACCGGTAATAATGTAGGACATCGCCTGGCTGACCACGGCCGGCGTTGTATAGCCGGTGAGGAAACCGACGGCGACTTTGTTGGCCGGCATTGGCGGAAAGAATTGCGCTGGATTGCCGCCGACATTGAAGCCGTGCAGTAGAAGCTCCGTCATGGCGGCGTGATACTCGACGGAATGAGACTGGTAGATTTCTCCATCGAGACCCTCAAGCGGAGGCGTGTTGTAGTCCTGCACGTCGATGAAGGACAAGATGTCCCGCAGCCCATAGGTGAGCGGAAGATAGGAACCGAATTGGCCGCCATAGCTCGGATATCCGCCGGGAATCTGCGTTCCTTCCGGCACCAGGCTGATCATGAAGCCAGGGCCGAAGTGGTCGCGCAACTGGCGTAGCCCAGCGATCAGGTTCACCACGGATGGTGTCGTCGGATGCTTGAAATCTGTGTCTCCCGGCGCCAGAACCAGCGACGGCGATTCGAAGTCGATGTCCACGCCGTCGAAGCCATACTGCGACACGATGCGGGTCACCGACGAAACAAAATTCGGAACGTCTCGCGCGTCGTCAAGCTTGAAATACTCGCCTCCGCCTCCCAATGAGATCATCACCTTTTTGCCCTGGCCCTTCAGATACGCAATGTCGGCCTTCAGTGCTTCGGGTGTGGTATTTCGCGGCACGCGAAATTTCAGCGTCCCCTCTGGAGCGCTGTGGTCTGGCGGGGCGAAAGCAACGATGATCACGTCCCACTGCGGCGCAACATCGCGCAGCGGGAAGGAACCCGTCCAGTATCCGATTAGCCGATGGCCGTTGGGCGCTCCGCCGGCGGCGACGGGAGATACCGTAGGCACAAAGGGGGCACCCATGCGGAACCTGCGACTGCGACATGGCTGCGCCGGTTCAGAGAGTGCCTTTGCATCTGGAAAGCTGTACGCGCCGGCTAGACCCGCGGTTGCGCCAACATACCAGCGCAGCGTCGCCACGTTTGCCAGATGATAAGTGAATCCCGCGGAACGCGCGATGAATGGCGTCGATGCAGGGAAACTGTTCTTGGCATTTGTATTCGTGGGCTCCAGAAGAAAGTAGTTGGAGCCGATGCCGCTGCCGCCGCAGCCATGTTCCAACCCCGGATTGCGCCATGTCGGGAAAAAGTTTCCGGGAGCTTTAGCGGTGCGGAAATAGCTGTGAGGGTCGTGCAACGGATCGTTTACGAACTCCGCAAGTTGCTGGCTGAGAGGCTGGATGTCATGGTCTTCGACAATGGCGGGGGCGTCTTGAATGTAGGAGCCGAGCACGAAGGAATTTCCGCTGGCCGCATCGATGCCATGCGTTCCCCAGGAGCAGCATACGGTCGCATCCGCGGCAGCATAATACGTGGTGTTATGCGTCACGACGATGACGAGTTTGCCCTGCTGCCGGGGAATCTGCTGGAAAATCTGCTTCTCGACAAACTCAAGATCGACAACCGCGAACATGCCGCCATTCTTCTTCGATGTAAGTATGTAACCGTAGCCGGGTGGAATCGCGATCGCGATTGGTTTGATTTCCGGCTTGCCAAGCAGAGTATGTCCGCTCTTCTTTGACGGAAATGTCGATCGCAGCAGGCCATCGGCGTATTGCGTCTTGCCGGCTGGTCCAAACGCAAAACGGGAATAGATCGGCGACTTGAGAATGCGGGGCACATCGGGATTTGCGTCCATGACGACGTGCTTTTCCCCGTCGAAAGTCAGCGAGACCGGAACCAGCAACGTCGGAATGACGGTCGTGCCGCGTTGCGCCGGGTCGCGGCCGGCCAGCGTGTAGGAAGTTCCTCCGCTTGCTCGCGTAAAAGTTGGCACAGTGCCTTGCGCATGGGCGGGAAGCATCCACAAAACTGGAAGAAAAAGCAGACAGATTGTTCTGATTCGCATATTGGGCGCGCTTTTACCTTTGTCGAGAGAAATTATTGTCTTTCGGTCATTTCCGCAGGGAACTGTTTCGGATCTTTGCGCGCCCAAGGCCGAGGTGGGCGACTTCTCAACAGCATACAGCCTGGCATTTGCGGCATTTCGACAATTATTTAATCGAATCGTTTGAAACTCGTGTATTTTGGTATATGCCGTTGAGCAGGTATTGTGCCTCGGCTTTTGCGGCGCGGTCGTGTTTGGACCAACGGAGTCTATGGCGACACGAAAAGACGGTAAAAGCAGCTTCACGCGCGTCACTCTGGCGGACGTCGCTCGCGAGAGCGGCTTTTCGCCTTCGACGATCTCTATCGTCTTGAACGAAGCCCCCATCTCCAAATATGTCGCGGCAAAAACCAAGGAACACATTCGCGCCGTGGCCAAACGAATGGACTATCGCCCAGATGCGTTTGGGCGCTCCTTGCGCAAACGGCGCAGCCATACCATCGGAGTGATGATCTTCGATATCTCCGATCCTTTCTGCACGCTTATCCTCCAGGGTATTGAAAAAAATCTCCATCCGACTGAGTTTCTGCCCTTCATTGTAGACGCTCACAACCAGCGCGAGCAGTTCGAGCGTTATCTCGCCATGCTTTTGGAGTACAGGGTCGAAGGGCTTATCGTGGTGGCGAACTGGTTGTTTATCGACATTGAAACCCTCTCGGAGTTGGAGCGACATCGCGTCCCGACTGTTTTGGTTGGCTCAGAGATGCGCAGCGGACCACTCGGCTCTGTTCTTGTGAACAATGAGCAGGGCGGCTATATCGCGCTGCAGCACCTTTACTCGCTTGGACACAGGAAAATTGCTTTCATCCGCGGGCCGCGTCAATTGTGGGACAGCAGCCGTCGCTGGGATGGCGTGCTTAAGTTCGCCGCGGAGGTCGGCCTTACGATGCCAGAAAAATGGGTCGTGGAATTGACTGGCTCGTCTGAATCCAACTCCAGTTTCGATGAGGGTAGATCTTTGACCCGCTCCATCCTCGACCGCGACCCCGCTTTTACCGCGCTGCTTGCCTTTGACGACCTCACCGCATTTGGCGCAGTTCGCGCCCTGCGGGAGTTTGGCCGGCGCGTACCGGACGACTGCTCCGTGGTCGGCTTCGACGATATTCCCTATGCCGCGCTTTTCAACCCGAGCCTTACTACCGTACGCCAGCCGATGGCGCAAATGGGCTCAATCGCCGTTGAAAGAATCCTTAACGAGATTCAGCAGGGAGAAAACCTTGAGCCGAGCAGTGGGCGTGTCGATCTGCTGCCGCCGGAACTGGTGCAGCGAGAATCGACCGCCGTATTGGACAGAAAGGAAGTACAGTCCGGCCGACCCGGAAAAATGTAACCTTGACAGGAGTGCCCGGAATGCTTAGAAGTTTATTGTTCAAACGTTTCTATGTCTCGCGGTGTCGAATGGCCTATCTCAAGAAAATAAAAGTCGCGCTTCTATTGGCCGCAATCGCAGCTTCTCCAGTCGCATTTTGTTTCGCGCAAACCCCAAAATCACTTTCCGCGCCGGGCGAACCCATTCCGCTTCGGCAAGGATGGCAACTCCAGTCCGCCTGCAAAATTCAGGCGAGCGGCGCTCAATTGTCTTCCGATACGTTTCGTCCGCAGGGCTGGATCAAGGCGACCGTCCCGACCACTGTTCTTGCCGCCCAGGTCGCTGCCGGCATCTATCCCGATCCCTATTACGGGATGAACATGCGAAAGCTTCCGGGCGCGGACTATCCGCTTGGCAAATTTTTCTCCAACCTGGAAATGCCCGCGAACAGCCCCTATCGCTGCGCGTGGTGGTATCGCACGCAGGTTCGAATTCCATCCAGTTCTCGCGGCAAGACTATATGGCTGCACTTTGGCGGAATCAATTACCGGGCAAACGTCTGGATCAATGGCAAGTTGGTTGCCGACTCAAAAGAAATCGCAGGCGCGTACCGCGTCTACAATCTCGACATCGGCAAGGCCGTCGTTCCCGGCAAGCTGGCGACCATCGCAGTTGAAACGTTTGCTCCAGGCCCGTTCGATCTTGGCATCAACTGGGTCGACTGGAATCCGACTCCTCCCGACAAAGACATGGGCCTGTGGGGTCCGGTCGATCTGGTGACAACCGGCCCTATCGCGGTACGCTACCCCTTCATCGCGACCCACTTTGAAGACTCAAGCCTGAGCGTTGCCGACATCACGGTGACTGCGCAACTCGTCAACGCCACGGACCATCCCGTCAGCGGAACGCTGAGCGGCACATTTGCCGGCCGGCGATTCCATCAACCCATCACCCTGGCAGCGCACGAATCCAGAAGCGTCAGCTTTTCGCCGCAACAGTTTTCGCAGTTGCAACTGAAGCATCCGCCGATATGGTGGCCGGTGGAGATGGGCGCGCATCCACTTGAAAAATTGACGGTGAGTTTCCGTGCCGGAGGAAAACTCTCCGACACTGCCTCGGTGCGTGTCGGCATCCGCGATATGACCTCCGAGCTGACCGCAAAAGGCGCGCGTCTGTTCCGCGTCAACGGCAAGCCAATTCTGATCCGCGGCGGCGGCTGGTCGCAGGATTTAATGCTGCGCGAAGATCATGAAAATCTGCCGCAGCAGGTTCGCATGGTGAAGGACCTGCATCTCAACACGATTCGCCAGGAAGGCAAGTTGGAGGGCGAGGAGTTCTATCGCCTCGCTGACCAGAATGGAATTCTCGTCCTGGCCGGCTGGTGCTGCTGCGACCAGTGGGAGCATTGGGACAAATGGACCCCGGAAAATCACCAGGTCGCCAGCGCCTCGCTTCGTTCGCAAATGCTGCGCCTTCGCCATCACGCCTCGCTGCTGGTGTGGCTGAACGGCAGCGATCACCACCCGCCGGCGGATGTGGAACAGGCGTATTTGAATGTGGAGAAGGAAACAGGGTGGCCGAATGCGATCATTTCCGCGGCCTCCGCAGGCACAACCACTGTGTCCGGCCCAAGCGGCGTCAAGATGTCGGGTCCGTACAACTACGTCTCGCCATCCTACTGGTACGTCGATACTCATCATGGCGGTGCGTTCGGTTTCAACACGGAGACCAGCCCCGGACCGGCCATTCCACAGCCCGCCAGCTTAAAGAAATTTATTCCGGCGGAGGACCTGTGGCCCATCGATTCAGTTTGGGACTACCACGCCGGCGGCGGCGATTTCGGCAACGTCGACGTGTTCAATGCGGCCATGCGCGCGACTTATGGCTTTCCGAACTCAATGCCGGCATACTCCCGCGTTGCGCAGACCATGGCTTACGATGGCGAGCGCGCCATGTTCGAGGCCTACACCCGCAACAAATATACTTCGACCGGCGTCGTTCAATGGATGTTGAACAATGCGTGGCCTTCGATCATCTGGCACCTGTACGACTACTACCTGAACACCGGCGGTGGATATTTCGGCACGAAAAAAGCCTGCGAGCCGCTGCATGTTCAGTACTCATACGACGACCACAGTATTTACGCAGTCAGCAGCCTACCGAGCACGATCGAGTCCCTGAAGGTCCATGCCGAGGTTTTCGATCTGCAATTGCATCGCGTCTTCAACCGCACAAAAACGATAGACCTTGCCGCCGACGGCAGCGAACGCGTGCTGGACATTCCCGCCAACGTCTTTCAGCCGGATTCCTCCATGCATTTTGTCCGCCTGGAGATGCGCGACAAGTCAGGAAAAGTTATCAGCCGAAATTTCTATTGGATTCCCTCCAAACTGACAGTCTTCGATTGGTCAAAAACTGAATACACCTACACTCCCGCGATCGCCTATGCGAACATGCAGGCACTGAACACGCTGCCAAAGGCCCAGATCGGCGCCACCCTCACCGTCGCCAACCGTGATTTGCGCGTGCATATTGAAAATCCATCGCGCTCTCTGGCATTCCAGGTGGAGGTGCAGGGATTCACCGCGAACGGCAAGCCAGTTCTCCCATTGCTTTGGAGCGACGATTTCGTGGAACTGATGCCGGGGGAACATCGCGATTTGATCGCGGAACTGCCGCAAGGGACCGATGCCAGCCACCTACAAGTCATAGTCAGCGGCTGGAACACAAATACGTTGAAGCTAGGACACCGCGAGGACCAGTCTCATAAATAATTTTGTCATCCCGACCAGAGCTAAGTGGAAGGACCTGCTGTTTTCCGGCAAAACGCGAGGTCCTTCGCTTCGCTCAGGATGACACCGTTGGTTTATGAGACGGTTTCTACGCGCTGTAACAAAGCATCTGATCGCTCGATCCGGAGACAACGCTTTGAACTCTGTTCTGAAACGCGCATTGCTGCCGCTCGTGATTTGTTTCTGCCTGCCTGTTCTGCCCCTCCTGGCACAGGTCGTTCGCGTGGATACCACGCCTGCTCACGCCACGAATCATTTCATTCCCAGGCAGACGCTGGGCGCTGGCATCGATCGAATCCAAACCGTTGCGATCGACAAGATAATGAACAACAAGGCTACCCTGGATCGGGTCTTCACCGCTGGCTGGCAGCCTGTTACGTATCGCCAGAATACTGAGCTTGCGATTGAGGCATGGCACTGGAATCCGCAAGGCACCTGGAGCGACCCGGCCAATCAGCAAGGCTACTTTACAGGGTCGGCCCAACCTACAGAATTTATCAGGCATTCGTTTGGTTATTCGTTGCCACACCGCGGAACTACTCGGGATGGAGGTTCTGTCACCGGCTACTCTCGATTGACGGACGGCGATACCTCCACTTATTGGAAAAGCAATCCATATCTCACCAGCCGGTTTACAAAAGAAGACGATTCCCTTCATCCGCAATGGGTGTTGATGGACTTCAGCAGCATTCAGCCGATCGATGCAATCAGGATTGCCTGGGCCAATCCCTACGCAACCCAATACACGGTTCAGTACTGGACTGGAATGTTCCCTTACGGCAGCCCGCTCGATTTTCCGACCGGCGGAGTGTGGCAGACGTTTCCCCGCGGGGAGATCACCTCAGGAAAAGGCGGTGTTGCAACGATTCAGCTATCTGACCAGCCGATACCCGCTGAATTTATCCGCATCGTGATGACGCATTCCAGCAACACCTGCGACACGCACGGCGACTCCGACCCTCGCAACTGTGTTGGATATGCTATCGACGAGCTATACGCCGGAACGGTCGGCCCCAATGGCGAATTTCATGACCTTGTCAGACACACTCCCGATCAGGAACAGACCGCTACCATTGCTTCGTCGATCGATCCGTGGCACACCGCAAAGGACCTATTGAGCACGAAAGAATCTCAGATGGGCTTCGATCTTTTCTATACCAGCGGAGTTACTCAGGGACTTCCGGCAATTGTGCCCATTGCGCTCATCTACGGAAACCCCGATACCTCGGCAGCCCAAATCAAATACCTCGAGTCTCGCCACTACCCGATTTCCTACGTCGAGATGGGCGAAGAGGCAGACGGCCAATACATCACGCCGGAAGATGATGCAGCCCTTTATATTCAGTGGGCCAACGCAATCCACGCGATCGATCCAAAGATTAAGCTGGGCGGCCCTTCCTTTGAAGGTGTCAATCGCGACATTTTGTACTGGCCTACCGCGGATGGAAGGGCCTCGTGGCTCGGAAGATTTCTAACTTATCTGAAGCAGCATGGTCATCTGCAAGACTTTGCATTCTTTTCCTTCGAGCATTATCCCTACAATCCATGCCATATATCCTGGAACGACCTATACGATGAGCCGCAGCTAGTCACAAACATCATGCAGACATGGCGCAACGATGGCTTGCCCGCCAATGTTCCCATGCTGATTACAGAGTCGAACCTTTCCTCGGCCGCCACGGAGACTTATATGGACATCTTCGGCGGCCTGTGGCTTGCCGACTATGTTGGCTCTTTCCTGAACAATGGCGGCAAAGGTCTCTATTATTTTCACTATCTGCCGCTGCAAATGGAAAATGGCTGCAATAACTCCCCTGGTACGTTTGGGATGTTTACAGTCAATGCCGACTATCAAATTCAGCAGCCGTTGTCGCAGTACTTTGCCAGCCGCATGATCAATTTCGAGTGGCTCCAGCACGATGGCGGAATGCATACCGTCTACCCCGCTCTGGGAACGTACCAGGATGGAGCGCATCATACGCTGGTAACGGCCTACGCGGTCCAACGGCCAGATCGACAATGGTCCGTCATGCTGGTCAATCGCGATCAGGAGCTTCCACACGCGGTGCAGATTGTCTTTCATAACTCACAACGGAAATCGATCGCTTATTTTTCGGGAGATGTACACGTGGCGATTTTTGGAAGCGGCCAGTATAAGTGGCACCCGGCGGTCCGACACGCCGACAGCTCTCACATACCGCAAAGACTCGATAAAGTTTCCTTGTTGTATACGGATGGTTATGCCGACCCTGATGGGCCAATTAAGGAAACGACTTTGCATGGGAACAAGTCGACAGAGTACGAAGTTCCTGCCGCATCGATCGTAGTATTGCGCG
>JBOGLY010000012.1:0-15532 GCA_050746425.1 Acidobacteriaceae bacterium | reverse complement strand
AACCTAGCCGAGGTACTCGATAAGACCTCGTATGTGATCCGCGAACGTTTCCGTTTGAAGCGGCAGGTGCGTGTCCATACCGCGCAGGGAAGGCTGACGGGTTGGATACTCACGTTTCTGCCGCCCGCGTTGGGACTTGCGCTCTACCTTGTCAACCCACAGACCATGAGTGTTTTGTGGAAGACGCCGATTGGAGTGAAGCTTCTATACCTATCTGCCACGTTCACAATCATCGGCGCGTTGATCATTCGCAAGATCGTCAACATGCAGGTTTAAAGGTGCTTTATGGGACTAGCCGCGATTTCTTTCATCGTCGTGTTTCTGCTGATTGCAAGCGGTGGACTGCTGCTGTTTCACCGCGAAGCGATGCTCCAGCGAATCGCCGCTGTCATCACGCCGCGTGAAAAACGAGGTAGCCTGAGGAGCACAATCCTGCACACCCAGTCTTTGCTGGGCGAGATGATGGGACATTTTGAACGCCTGCTGCCAAAGAGTCCGGCGGAGGTCTCGGTCACACAGAAGCGCTTGATCCGGGCTGGTTATCGTTCCGAAAACGCAGTGAAGACCTTCTATGGGGCTAAAGTCCTGTTGCCGCTGGTTTTCTGCGTGCTGCTCACGGTCACCGGCATCGCGCAACACAATCTGCTAATTTTTTACGCGCTGGGACTGGGGCTGGGATTCCTCTTGCCGGATTTTTGGCTGGGTAGAAGAATCTCCATTCGGCAGGCAAAAATTCGGCAAGGGCTGCCCGACGTTTTGGATTTGCTTGTCATCTGCATCGAAGCCGGCCAGAGCATCGATCAGGCGACCGTACGGACCGCTGAGGAATTGCGCAAAGCACAGCCCGCGATCACCGATGAGCTGAGTCTTGTCGTTCTGGAGCAGCGCGCAGGCCGCGCGCGCGGAGAGGCGTGGAGACACTTTGCGGATCGCACCGATGTCGAGAGCGTGCGCAATCTGGTCTCTGTCCTTGTCCAGTCGGAACAGTTTGGCACAAGTGCCGCGAAGACTTTGCGCGTCCACGCCGATACACTGCGGACCCATCGTCGTCAGACCATCGAGGAGCAGGCGGCGAAGACCACCGTCAAGCTGGTTTTCCCGCTTGTCTTCTTTATTTTTCCGTCGATTTTTGTGGTCACCATCGGACCGGCGATGATCATCATAATTCAGAATTTTCACACGTATTTCAATCAGTGAGGGGAAGGAGAATTGACGTGGATAATGTAACCATCATTCGCATAGTCGCTGGGGTGTTGTTTGTTATCGTCATGGGCATTCTGATCCAGCGCCGACGTACACGGGTTCGTTAGGGTCTTCTGGCCGAAGCAAGGGAAGCCGGCATTGGCGCGTGTATCTCCGGATGCCGAGTCGGCGCCCCTGCTCGTCCGCAAGGCAGTAAGTGGTGACAATAACGGAGTGGAAACGGGAATTGCATGGCGCGGTTCGGACTTCGCCATCGGCACGTGCCGGCATGGTGCCTGATTGACGGAGACGCGCCAAGTGCAGGAATTCATGGAAAATCGGACATATTGCGTTTACAACCGCACCCGTGAGTGCTTTCTCAGCCTTGGAGTCAGCGTGGCGGATACCAGCTTCGCTCGAATCAAAGGCCTCATAGGAAGGCTCAAGTTGGGTTTCGATGAGGGGCTTTGGGTTGTGCCATCGAGCGGAGTACACACCTGGGGTGTGTTGTTTCCCCTCGATTTAATTTATCTCGATGAGAAGCATCGGGTTGTGTACGTCACGGAGCACTTCCCGAGATTTCGCATCGCGTCTCTCAAGACGGCTGCCGCAAGCGTTCTCGAATTGCCGACTCACACGATCTATTCCTCGCATACGGAACCGGGGGATGAATTGGTCATTTGCTTGGCCGAGGAGATGGAGGAACGCTTGAAAGCGGAAGGCGCTACGAGTGTGGAAGATCGGTTGGAAGAACCGGTGTTTAGTGCGTCAGCAGGGCACGACGATCTCACTTCGGCGATGACCTCAGGGCTTTCAGCCTCCGGAACGCCGGCAGAGTGAAAGGCGGCAGATACGGCATTGATTATGTATTCGCGCTGTGCGGGACATTGAAGGCGCTAGCTCGGCACGCCGACTGAGGAAGACATGGGAACAGTGAACCTAAAAGACGAGAGCGGTCAGACGATGATCCTCACGTTGCTGTGCATGACCATCCTGCTCGGCTTCGTCGGCTTCGCCGTGGATATTGGGATCATGTTCCACACCAAGAGAAATATGCAAATTGCGGCTGATAGTGCGGCAATTGCGGCGGCACAGGAGCTGAACTACGGAGATGCGGTTGCGGCTGGTCAGGCAGCCGCTGCGCAGAACGGGGTAGTGAATGGCCTCAATGGCGCCACCGTTACGATTACCCCCGGACCAGTTTATGGCCCGTTTGCCGGAAATTTGAATTACGTTGAAGCGATTGTCATCCAGAACCAGCCGACAATTTTCGCGCGACTCTTCAACCTGACATCGATGAATGTAGCCGCCCGAGCAGTCGGAACCCTTGGACCCTCACAAGGCTGCGTTTACACGCTTGCCACGGCAGGGTCGGGCCTTGTATTCAACGGCATGACAGTTTCGGCGCCGACTTGCGTGATTGTCGACGACTCCGCCAGCAGCCCGGCCGGCCTGGCCGCAAACGCAGGCGTGGTGACCGCCCAGTCAATTGGCGTGGTAGGCGGCTATGCGAATAGCGGTGCAACCGTTACCCCAGCGCCGGTCAGCGGCATTGCTCCGGTCAACGATCCGCTGGGATACCTGACGCCGCCCGCGTTTGCACCGGGATCCTGTGTGACTGATCCGGCGATCGCCGGTACCGCCACATTGAGTCAGGGTTGTTACAACAATCTCTCCATAGGCGGTAATGGTGTGGTCACGCTCAACGGCATTTACATCGTCAATGGCGTGTTAACGATTACCGGGACTCCTACCATTACGGGAACGGGCGTCACGTTCTATTTTCCGAACAGCACTGCCTCCCTGGTCGATGGAGGCACGGAAACCTGGAACATCTCAGCGCCGATACCGCCGGCAGCTTACAGTGGAGTCCTGTTCTATCAGGATCCCAGCGACACCAACGCGCTGACGTTCAACAACGCTGCCAACTCGACGCTCGAAGGGATTGTCTACGCGCCCTCCGCAAACGTCACCATCAATGCGGACGCAACCACAACCTTGTATGAATCGATCGATGCCGCATCGGTCACGCTCAATGGCGCCGGCACTCTGCAGGATTATTCCCTCATTAACAATCAGTCGGTCCTGACCGCGGCCAGACTGGTGGAGTGAAGTATGAAGCGAATCGTCATCGCCAATTCGCAATGCAGCGCGGAAGGCCCAATAAGCAATACCGCGCGGCGCGCGTCCCACCATCGCGAGATCGGCCAGGCGCTGGTAGAGCTTGCCTTAACCATGCCGCTTCTTGTGCTGTTGCTGTTAGGCGCGGCTGAGCTCGGACGTCTCGCCTATGCCGCCATCGAAACTTCGAATGCAGCTCGTGCCGGCGTCCAATATGGCGCGCAAAACCACGTCACCGCTTCCGATTTTGCAGGGATGCAGATCGCGGCAACCAATGACGCCCAAAACGTTTCTGGACTCACCGCGACCGCAATCCATTTTTGCGGCTGCTCGGACGGAACACCTTCCACTTGCTCCACCGGGGATTGTGAGGGTTCGCGCATGCTGGAGTACGTCCAGGTAAACACCTCAACAACATTCGACCCGCTGGTATATTGTCCGGCGCTGCCCAAGACGTTTACTGTGAACGGACAAGCAATCATGCGGGTATGGCAGTAGCGAACTTGGAAATTTCTATGCAGCGGCGCAGAGCGGGAAGAAGGTTTCACTCCATGTTGAGACAATTCGATTGTCAGGAGGGTTTCCGTCTTCCATGCGAATCTGAACTCCCCGCGCAAAATCTTCCTTGGCGCCGCCGCACGTATTGCGAAGCAGGGTCGGCCATGCTGGAGATGGCGCTGGCCAGCGTTATTTTGCTCACAATGTTATTTGGTTTGATGGAAATCTGCACCGCCCTCTACACCTACCATTTCATCTCGGAGGCCGCCAGAGAGGGCACCCGCTATGCAATCGTGCGTGGATATTCCTGCACCGGCTTCGCCGCCGGATGTCCGGCTTCGCAGACAGACGTGCAGAATTACGTAGAAAGTCTCGGATATCCTGGTATCAATCCGCAAAATATGACCGTAAGTACTACCTGGTCGGCATATCCTGCCGGAGGAACGTGCCTGCCGTCGGCAAGCTGCAATAATCCTGGAAATCAGGTCCAGGTGACCGTCAACTATCAATATCCGTTGTCGATTCCGTTCATACCAAGCAGCACTCTCAATATGAGTAGCACCTCGGAGATGGTCATCTCACAATAAGACGACAAAGCATGCTCTTTATCTGTACGGAAATTGGAGAAGCGTTTCTACTCGGACTCGTCTGGAATAATTAGCAGGACCTCCACCGATGTGAACTGTCCTTTCTCAATCGCTGGCCGGAATTCCCACTGCTGCAGCGCACCGAGCACAAATTTCGCCTGGGCGAACTGCGGAGGAAAAACAATCGCAAGCTGCTCAAAATGACCACCGGAATTGATGAAGCCATGCACCATAATGGCATCGGCGTCGGCGTCAGAGGGCATGACGTGAGGCCGGACCATAATGTATGGCCAAGGCGCGTCCGGACGGGTTGTGTTCATCAGTTTCGCGTGAGTGGCATTTGCCGACGCTTCGGCGACCTGCGGCAAAGAGTACTGAAGGATCCAATTCTTAGCCAATCCGACATGCACGTAAACCGTATAGGCGAGCCTTCCGGCCCATATCCCGAGCGTGTCCGGATATTCGTCGTCCAGGGATGCTCCGACTACAACAACCCCATATTGACCGTTTTTTGGAAGGGCGATCCGGTCGACTGCGAACATGCTTCCCGCAATGGATCCTGTGTTCGAGGAAGTCTCGGAGCCAATGCCATTGCCGTGGTTTCCACCACTTCCACTTTCGGCGGACTCGCCATTCCCTTGCTCGCCAGCTCCTCCTCCATCGCCGGCATTCTGGCCGAGACCGCTTGCATTCTGCTGGTTCGAGGCGACCCCGTTCCCGCTGTTGATCGCACCTTCGGGCTGTCCCGGAGTGAAGGAATCTGGAACCGATCCCGATGCAATTTCATTCGCGAGCGGTAAAGCGACTGTCCCCTGGGCAATCAGAACATCGGAGACGGACACGACAGTCGTTGGAGTTGGTTGTCCCGCAGACTTCGATGCCGATTCCGGAACTGCTTGCAGGCCCGGAATCGGTATGGCGACTGGGGTGGTGGTGCTCGCCGGGACCGGAAGAGTATCCGAAGTGGATGAACTGGACGAGAGCTCAACATCGGAGATGCGGGATTCCCGATTTGGAAGCGTAAGCGAAGGCCGCACCTTGGCCGCTGTCATCTTCTGAAGCGGCGGAGGAATGATTTTCGGCGTGGGAGCGTTCTCCGGTCTCCATATTACGATCGTCGGTACCGGCGTCTCCATCAACAGCGGCTGATTGCGGGGTGTATCGGGCTGAATCAGAGTCTGCAGCGATTGGCTAGGCGGCGCGACCAGCCGGGGAGCAGACCGAGCGGCGAGCTGGCCTCCGGTGCGCACGGCATGTGAAACAGCTTTGCTGGCAGGATGCGCTCCGCCGCCCGCAGGCGCCCAGTGAAGCCGTGGTTCGGTGCCTTGCAGCCTGATGATACGTACGGTATACCGCTGATCGGGAACCTTCTGGATAATACTCGGTGCATTCTTGATCGCGATAAACATCAGGCCAAGCACAACACAGTGCACCACTATGGAAACAACAAACGAGGAGGGACCCGTACGCGCCAACGACGGCGGGGGCGTGAAAAGCGAGATGGGGCGCGAGGATATCACGATTGGCGGCAAGCCCAGTTCTAATCCGATTCTTCTTTCCATCGGCCGACGCCGAACAGCCAAACAATCAAGAAGATTGCAATTCTCTGGCCAACCAAATTCGCCGTAAGCTGCTCAAAATGTGCCCCACCACTCTCCAAATCGTGTCTGCCCGGCTACACAGACGCCGCCATTGGTATACACGAGTTCACAGTTGCATGTTGCCGGTGTCTCCTAAATCTCTGATTCGTTGTGGAAGGCTTCTTTGTTCCTTTGGCACAGCAATTGCCATTACGTGGAAGGAACGAGCGAGTGACAGTACCAGCTCCACAAGGTGTGTCCGATGAACCGAAGATTGGCAATTATTCTCCTTAGCGCATTTGTCGTTGCGATTGCGTGTAGTTATCTGGTCCTCCGGATGGTCGGCAACCGCATGGGATCAGGTCCAAGAACCACGCGGGTAGTTGCCGCGGCCACGAACATCAAACTCGGAAGCGTGCTACGCAGAAACGATCTGACGACCGTGGACATAGTAGGCGCCGTACCCAAAGGTGCGATTTTCCAGCCCTCCGCTGCGATCGGACGCGGAGTAGTGTCCAATCTTTATGCGGGCGAACCTATTATGGAGAGCCGCCTTGCGGCGCCAGGATCTGGCGGCGGTCTCGCTGCGACGATTCCGCCCGGTATGCGGGCCTGCGCGGTAAGAGTGGACGATGTCGTCGGCGTTGCCGGCTTTGCCACTCCGGGAATGCGCGTCGACGTGCTGATCTCCGGCAATCCCTCACAAAGAGGAGATGCAGGATCCAGGGTGAGAACCCTTCTCCAGGACATTGAAGTACTGTCAGCCGGAACCGACATTCAAAGAGATGCGGAAGGGAAGCCCAAGCAGGTGCAGGTGGTCAATCTGCTGGTAACGCCGGACCAAGCGGAACTGCTGAGTCTGGCTGGCACGCAAACCCGCATTCAGCTCGCACTTCGCAATCCTCTCGACACGAAAGCTTCCGCGCCTCCGGGAGCCTCAATGGCAGAACTGTTCGGAGGCCGAACCCCACCGCCGCATGTTCGGGAAGGCAAGGTTACCAGAGCAACGATCCGTCCCGCAGGCTTTTACCGGGTGGAAGTCTTCAATGGAGCAAAGCGGACTGAAGCAAAATTTGCCTCGCACGAGGTTAATAAATAGTGAGAGCGAAGATCTGTACCACTATTTTTTCTCTGTCTACCTTGGTTCTTATAATCTGCACGCAGCCAGCGCTGCGAGGGCAGACTTCGCAGCCGCCCCAGAAGCAGGCCGAGGCCAGCGGTCAGGACACCACCAACGACCTGCTCGTCGAGGTGGGAAAAACGGTGCTGGTGGATACCGTCGAGCCGATTACACGCGTGACCGTCGGCTTGGGCGATATCGCGGAAGCACAGGCAACCAGCCCGACAGAAGTCTTGGTCAACGGCAAAGCTCCCGGTGAAACGTCGCTGATTGTCTGGGAACAGGGCGGCGCGCGGCAGTTCTTTAACGTAACGGTGCGACCTAGCTCGTACATTACGAAGGACGCGCTTGACGGCCTTCGCCGCGAGCTCCGCATAGAGCTTCCAGGACAACCACTGAAGATCAGTGCCGAAAACGGGCTAATCTTCCTTCGCGGCACGGTGAAGGACCTCACCAGCTCGGATCGCGCGATCGAGATCGCGTCCACCGCCGGCAAGGTCGTCAATCTTCTCTACGTTGATGTTCCACCCGCTGAGCCGCAGATTCTTTTGAAGGTCCGATTCGCCAGCGTGGATCGCACGCGGGAAAAGCAGCTCGGGATTAACGTATTCAGCACAGGCGCGGGAAATCTGCTGGGCACAATCACCACCGGACAGTATCAAGCCCCGACCGTAGGGCTTTCCGGCTCCGGCTCCGCTTCGGTTGCAACCGTGACCAGCCCATTGAACCTGTTCCTGTTCAGTCCGAACATAAATCTCGGTGCAACGCTTCAGGCGCTTGAGACCAAAGGCATCGTCGAGGTGCTGGCGCAACCGAATCTGCTGACCGCGAACGGCAAAGAGGCGAGCTTCCTCGCCGGTGGGGAATATCCCTATCCTGTCGTGCAAGGCGTCACGGGAGGAGGCGTCGGAGCGGTTACTATCCAATTTCAGGAATTTGGCGTTCGCCTGAATTTCATTCCAACCGTCACTCCGCGCAACACGATCCGTCTTCAGGTCGCACCGGAGGTCAGTTCGCTCGACTACGCCAACGGCATCACAATTTCCGGATTTACAGTTCCCGGCATTGATACCCGCAAGGTGAACACTGAAGTCGAATTGCGCGACGGGCAGAGCTTTGCCATCGGCGGACTGCTCGACAATCGCGATACCGAAACTTTCGACAAAATCCCGTTTCTCGGCGACATTCCCATTCTCGGCAGACTGTTTCAGTCCATGCAGAGGACGCGAACCAACACCGAGTTGATCGTGATCGTCACGCCCGAAATTGTGGCGCCCATTCCGGCCGGTGCGCCGCTGCCGGAGTTAAACTATCCGACAAAATTCTTGCCGCCAAATTCCAAGATTCCCATGCAGAACCCAGGCCCGGAGATCACCGGCGCTAAGCCGCTGCCTCCCACGCCGCCGCGGATTCCAATTGAAAAATTAATGGACAGCATGAAACCGGAAACCCCGCTGGTGATTCAAAGCGGGACGGGAGGCTATGGCGGCGGACAAGGTACCCGCGGTGGTTCCGGTTCCATGGGTGCTTCTACTCCATGAGAGAGCGGACATCGATAGGAATTGCGTGATTTCAACTTCAATAGATTAGATGGAAATGCCTGGAGGCAAGGTATGGTACTGAATCGCCATTTGCGGGTGCATGAGCTGACGGCGCTTGGTTCGCTGGTTTTTGTTGCGCTGGTTTCCGGTTGCGGAACCAAAGGATTGAACTCCGTCCAGGTGACGCCTGCAACCCAATCTGTGGCCGTCGGTCAGACGGCGCAATTTACCGCTGTGGGAACCTATGGCAACGCGAGCCGGCCTTCGACGCAAGACATAACCAGCTCGGTGACCTGGACCTCCAGCGTTCCTGCTGTGGCCACGATCAATGCATCCGGCGTTGCCACCGGTGTGAGCGGAGGTACGTCGACGATCACGGCCAGCGCCACGGGATTCAACGGTCCTGTCAGCTCCAGCGCAACGCTTGTTGTCGCTGGAGCGGGAGGATCGGGCGCGGGACAGCTACTTTCGGTCACGATCATTCCGAGTTCGATTTCCGTCGGCAATTTGCAGGACACAGGGCAGTTTCTGGCGATCGGTACATATTCGGCTGCTCCGACGGTTCGAGACATTACAAACTCTCCCACCGTGACCTGGATCTCCGCCGCGCCGAGCGTATTCCCCGTCAACAACAACACTTCGGGAAGTCTGGGGGCCACCGCCGGAATCGTTACTGCATATGGAAGCGGTGGTGCCGTTATTACAGTCGAAGCAATGAGCAATGACGGATCGATCCAAACCAACACGGCAACGTTCAATTGTCCGCTGGTTCTGCCGAACCCTCCAGATACTCCTGGATCATGTTATCCGGGTTCCCAAGCCGCTGCGCTTCTCTCCACGCTGACGGTTTATAACGAAGGCTTGAACACTACAAACTGGCTGGTCACCGCACCTTCCGCCACGGGCACGCCGAACGTAATCAACTGCGGCGCCGGCGCCGGGTCGGCTTCGGTCTGCGAGGCGACCTACCCTGTTGGCACAACCGTCACGTTGACCGCGCCGGCAAATGGGGCTGCATTCGGTGGATGGTCGTCGAACTGTACCAGCGTCGGAACCATTAGCGCGACGGGGCCGAACAGTTGCACGGTCACGTTGACGACCAACGACACTGTGGGAGCTATCTTCAATTAGGAAAGGTCGGTGTCGGGAGTCGAGAGCTTCCTTCCACGACCCACAGCGGCACATAACACCATGAACCCTGCGCGCCGAATACTCGACCGCCTTGCTGCGCGCCAGCAACAGCCGAGCGTGCGGCTCAGGATTTCCAATCTCACGCGAAAGTCCGAGCTGGCGGCCTCGGTCGAAATCGCGGACAACCATGCGACGCGCAACAAAGGTCTGCTCGGACGTGATGGCCTCGAACCCGGGGAAGGCCTGTGGATCGTCCCCTGCGAGGCCGTGCACACCTTCGGCATGAGATTCCCAATCGATCTCGTGTACCTCGACCGCAAGCGCCGGGTAAGAAAAATCAGGAGCGCGGTCCCTCCCTGGCGGATGTCCGTGTGTTTTTCCGCGCATTCCGTCATCGAACTCGCCGCAGGCACAGCCCGCGCCACGCAGACACAACGCGGCGATACGCTGGAATTCTCTTCCGCAGATCCATTGGAACGATCAGGCATCGGTCCACCCATAGCGAAGGGCTGGTAACGGGAATGAGCACGCTAACGTCGGAAATTCCGTCGCCGTCCGCGAGCACTTTCGCTCGAAAATTGTTGCGGGGCTCAGCTGCTGGCGCCATGCTCGCCACTTGCGCTGGCATACTGGCGCTCACAATGACCAACAACAACGCGGCCAATAGGGACTTCGTATCCTACTGGGCCGCTGGCCAGAGACTTGTTCATCGGGCCAACCCCTACGATGCTGTGGCAATATTTTCCGTAGAAAAGTCGGCTGGTCTAAACGCAACTCGACCGCTCATCATGCGCAATCCTCCATTTGCGCTCTTCCTGACAGTCCCTCTCGGTCTTGTCGGCGAGAAAACGGGCGCGGTCCTGTGGTCTATGCTGATTCTTGTTTGTCTGATGGTCAGCATCCGTCTGCTTTGGAGGATGCACGGAAGCCCGCCCGGTCGACTGCACCTCCTGGGCTATCTGTTTGCCCCCGCGCTGGCATGTTTACTCGCTGGACAGACATCTATTTTCGTCCTTCTTGGTCTGACGCTGTTCCTTTATTTGTATCCCGCAAGACAGACGCTTGCTGGCGCTGCGCTGCTGCTCTGCGCGCTGAAACCGCACCTCTTCCTGCCCTTCGGAGTAGCCCTGTTCGCCTGGATTGTCGTGCGCAAAGCCTACCGCGTGCTCGCCGGTGCAGCACTTGCGACGGGTATTGCAGGTATCTTGCCTTTCCTCTTCGATCCATCCATCTACAGGCATTACGCGGCGATGACGCGCACCGCTGGCAT
Organism: Acidobacteriaceae bacterium; assembly: GCA_050746425.1. Classification (GTDB taxonomy): domain Bacteria; phylum Acidobacteriota; class Terriglobia; order Terriglobales; family Acidobacteriaceae; genus JAKAAZ01. The sequence goes on along the minus strand of JBOGLY010000012.1, from coordinate 4,502 downwards.
GAGAGCTGAATTCATACCGAACTTGAGCGTGCTTTTGCGGGTCGCCGTCAACAAGCAGTTCTTCTGGTTACAGCTTCTTCCAGCCTTGGCCGGCTGTCTATGGGCGCTCTGGTATTTTAGCCAACACCGAAACGAGTGGGACTGGCGCACGCACGGCTCGTTGCTGATGCTTGTTTCCATCCTCGTCGCCCCGTATTCCTGGTTCACGGACGAGGTTGTACTCCTGCCCGCAATTCTTCAAGCCATCTATTTCGCCGATACTTCACCCCGAAATTCGCCCTTGCTTTGGTTCGCCGCTGCGGATGGAATGGCTCTGGTTGAGGTACTGTTTGGCGTCCAGCTCTACTCGGGACTTTATATTTGGACACCTGCCGCCTGGCTCGCCTGGTATCTGTTTTCCACTCGCTCTCATCGAAACGCAAACTACTCGGCTCTCGCGGCCAACGAGCACCGGGGTTGAGGGCAACGATCCAATCCAGGTGATCGAGCCGCCGTCCCGAATCAGTAGAAACTCACGAAATGGAATTTACTCTCGAATAATCGATAGTGGGCCGGAAGCGGAATCCGCGTGAAGCTCATGACCGCTGGGGTAAATGGTGGTACGGCTTTCCTGCCTGCCTGCCCCTTCTGGCTTTGCATCGCGTTTCTGGGCGGCAGTGAAGTCAGGATCAGGTGGTTCGGATCGGGCATTTGCCAGTGGTAGTTTACGTTGTAGCCCACGAAGGGCTTCACCCAGACGGTGTGGGCGGCGGCGTTCACCGTAAGGTAGGTGCGTGAAAGCGTACCGTCCCCAGAGCGGGTGATCGCGCGCTCCACCGTATCGACGTAGAGCTCCGTTGCCGGGCCCTTTTGCGTCACAAACGGCCCGGTAGCGGGATGCGTGGCGTCCAGATGCCAGGCGCCGAGCAACGGCGATTGAGTCCGAGCGACAACGAGTGTGTAGTGCCAAAATGCCCCGTCAAACATGGGATTGATGGTGAACGACGCGACGATAAAGATCACCTCCAACGCTCGGACATAGATGCGCACTCCACGGCGCGTCAACGGCGGAGTCCATGTGCCGGCCTGGGTAGCGGGCTGGCGCCGCCAAAAGAAATCTAGCATGGGTTTGGCGTCCGGAAGCACAAGGAATATCGCCGCAAACATGAGATTGATGGCGAAAAGCTTAACGGAGACGCCAAAAAACATGTTGTAGAGGACGACGTTGGACATCAGAAAAATGGATAGCAGTGTGCCGATCAGGGCGGTCCGGCGGAAGAGGACCAGCCCGCCTGCGATAACCTCTACTATCCCGCAGATCGATTCATACAGCGGGAATAGACCGATCGTTGACCAGAGAAGGTCATGGGGAATCAGTTCTCCGGCCGGCCGGCTCAGTATGGCAATGGAAATAGGCGGCATCTGTAGCGGAAAGACTTTGAGCATTCCGTAGGCGATCATGAAAAAGCCGACGGAAAGGCGCAGAAAGAAACGCAGCCATGCCAGCAGCGTTCGGTATTCGGTCCGGGTGCTGTGCCGCAGCCTGGCAATGGCGGTCCACAGCAAGCCGCCGACCAGCGAGGCAACAATAAACACCTGATCGAGCACCCAGTTCGCCAGCGTGTCGCCGCGGTGGGTCACATACCAATGGGGGTGGATGTTTTTCAGATGGACTACGTGGGGACCGATCCATCCAAGGAGTTCATCAAGTGGCCAATTCAGCCAGTTGCTGAGTCCGCGCCACATCACGATGGCATTAAAGTCGGCCCCGTCATTTCCGTACAGCCACATGAAGCCTATGAAATAAATAAATGCGATGCGGAAACCAACGCGGGTGAGCGGGCTCCAGCCCTCAGGCCTGGGCACGGTTTCGCATGGGAAATCCGCCTCCGGAGCGGCGACGTCGGTCTGCGCTGGCGCTTTTCCCAGTGTGTCCACGGTATCTCTCGCTCGTGCGATGGAACTGATGGATAACTTGTTCAAGAATGGAATCTGAGTCATCTGAGCGAAGCGAAGAATCAAGAAGACGATCGCCCAAATTGTCAGCCCAGGTTATCTGGATTCTTCACTCCGGTCGCTACGGTGACCTTCGTTCAGAATGACTCGCTGCCAAAACGGTTTCACGACCGTAAAGACCCTTCCAGAGCAGCAATCTTCCTGCAGATTGCTCTACTGCAAATCGTTTGCCAGTTTGTTCATTTGGGCCGAAGGATATCATCCTCGGTCAAAGCAATAGAAGATGCTTCGCTTCTCGTGTTCCATGCAGGACAACAGCGGACAATAGCGACCCCCAATCCTATTGCGCCTGTATACGCCGTTTCTCAGTTTCAACCGGCCTGTAAACAGGCGTTCACGCCGCGCGCGGACGCTGGATTTGTAACCCTCCCATTTTCAATGCCGACCACGCGCCGCTGAATTGGCGCGCCGCTTGCAATAAGAACGGCATATCCAGCCTGGAGCTGGTAACTCAAAAAAACGTACGGGAGAATGACCGAAATGATGACCAAAATCAACGACAAAATGCTGGAAGTGTTCGTGAAGATGCAGACCCTGATGCTGCGGGAAGAAGGTCAGGATCTGATTGAGTACGCGCTGCTGGTTGCCCTGATCGCGTTCGCGGCGACCGCCGGAATGAAGACCCTGGCCACCGATATCAACGCCGCCTTTACGGGCATCGGAAGCACCCTCGTTACCTATACCTCCACGGTATAACGCACGAGCTGACTGCCAAAGGAAACTCGTACGTTGCTCAGGGATGAGCGCGCTGTGGATCAAGAAAGATCCATCGGCATGCTCGCCTAGGCATGGTGAGCGATCACCAGACAGCTCTTAACGAAAGGTTGCGATGAAAATAACGAAACGGAAGTTCAAATCCATCCTTCAGTTCCTAATGAAGACCACAGGTCAGGACCTGATCGAGTATGCGTTGCTGGTCGCTCTGATTGCGTTCGCGGCGACCGCCGGAATGAAAACGCTGGCCACTGACATCAACGCGGCGTTCCACAACGTCGGATCGACACTCGTAACCTATACATCAACCGTCTAGGCCTGAGTTGGTCGCGGAAGGAAATTCGTAAGTTTGCCAGGGGTGAGCGCGCTGCGGATCAAAACAGACCCATCGACGTGTTCGCCTCGGCATGGAGCGCGTTTAGCTAAAACAATTCCACGCGGAAAAGGGTTGCGATGAAAATAACGAAACGGAAGCTCAAATCCATTCTTCAGTTCCTGAGAAAGACCACAGGTCAGGACCTGATCGAGTACGTGCTGCTGGTTGCACTCATTGCGTTCGCGGCGACTGCCGGCATGAAAACGGTAGCCACGGACATCAACGCTGCCTTTACCGGCATCGGAAGCGCGGTGCAGACCTATACCGCTAACGCCAGTGGCGGCGGTAATGGCAACGGTAATGGCAATGGCAACGGTAACGGTAATGGCAATGGTAATGGCAACGGCAATGGCTTCGGGAACGGCAATGGCTTCGGGAACGGCAATGGGAACGGCAATGGGAACGGCAATGGCAACGGGAACGGCAATGGCTTCGGGAACGGCAATCTCTAGTCGTCGCTGATGTCGCCTAGCAGATGAGTGAAGCGAGGTAGCCGCTGGCTTGCCTCGCTTGGACTTTGGCTTCGGCCGCCCCATTTGGCCATTGGTCATTTTGATGACCTGCGTCTTAATGTTGAACAATTGCCTGAACTTGCCGGACTTGCGTGTCATTCCAGGGAAACGCCATATGCTTCTCTCCATCGTCATCCCGGTTCTGAACGAAGAGCAGACGGTGCCGTTGCTGCTGGCGCGTCTGGATAGGGTGCTGCGCGGCATCGCGTGGGAAGCAATTTTTGTGGACGACGGCAGCACCGATGCGACGGTGGAAATGCTGGAACGGGCCTCACTCGAGGACCGCCGCGTCAAACTGCTCCGCTTCAGCCGCAACTTCGGCCACCAGGCTGCGGTGACTGCCGGAATGGATTTTGCCAGCGGGGATGCTTTGGTGGTGATGGATGCCGACCTGCAGGACCCGCCGGAGCTCTTGCCGCGCATGATCGATTTGTTCGAGCAAGGCTACGATATCGTATCGCCACAGCGGACAGCCAGAGAAGGCGAGACCCGCTTCAAACGCTGGACGGCTGCCGCCTTCTATCGCGTTTTGTCGCGCGTCGCGGACCAGCGGCTCACTCCCGACGTCGGCGATTTCCGCCTCTTCAGCCGAAGAGCGGTCGTGGCAATGCGCTCCCTTCGGGAGCAACATCGATACATGCGCGGCATCGCCGGATGGCTCGGGCTAAAGGAAGCGATCGTTCCGTTTGAGCGCCAGTCCAGGGCAGCGGGTGAAACCAAATATCCCTTGCTCAAAATGCTGCGCTTCGCCTGGACAGGCGTTTCCTCGTTTTCCGCGTTCCCGCTCCGCGTCAGCGTTGCCGCCGGAGCGGCCCTCAGCTTCGTCGGATTTCTGTATTTTCTATGGGTCTTCTATCTCGCGATCTGGACGACGAAGACAGTTCCGGGTTGGGCCTCGGTCGTCG
>JBOGLY010000011.1:0-16609 GCA_050746425.1 Acidobacteriaceae bacterium | reverse complement strand
CCCGACGCCTGCACAGACTGCTCGAAAATAACCGCATAGCTTAAGTCCCCGTAATCGGGCTTCAGTCCCGCGATCTCCCTCAGCTCGTCGACGAGCGTCAAATTGCCGATTCACTCATCCAAAGAACCCTTGCTACGCATCAGGGAGACCTGCTTGGGATTGTGAGCGACTGACGACCAAGATCCTGTCGGAACCACTCCACCTGAGTAACACGCATGGAAAAGCGTCCCTTCGCGGAGCGGTTCTGGCGGGCTATCCGGACTGATCCACTTCCAAAAGTTAGGGGTAGGTGACATCTTGCGCCAGGGAAGATGTCGTCGTCCCCAGTGCTACGAAGTGGAGCGAAGGCATCTCGCGCTCTTCGGCGAAACGCGAGTTCCTTCGGTCGCGGCCTCGGGATGACAGATTGTTCCGTTATAGAAGGACGGCAATGGAGCCAGCCCGGGGATGTGACAATAATCAGCGCATTCGGCTAAAGTGCGCCGATGCCGGAAAGGTCGGGATGCATTTTGAAAAAGTCGGTGGCCTGTTGATAGGCGCGCGCGAAGGCGCACAGCTTTGCGTCCTGGTAAAGATTGCCTAGAAACGTAATGCTGACCGGGGTGCCAGGTCCGCCAAAATTGTCTTCATCGCCGGTGTCGATGCGCGGAGGCTTGGGCGCGTCGTTGCCGCGAATGCCGTTGGGTTGAATGACCGCCGGATGCCCGGTGAGATTGGTGGCCGTTAGTTGATCGCCGCCGCTCGGCGTGACGATGATATCGACAATGCGAAAAATCGCGGCCATCTGCTCGATCGCAAGCGTTCGGGCGCGATTGGCCTGGATATATTCGACGGCCGGATAAACGCGCGACGCGCGGAAGTAGTTGGGCCAGTCTTCCGGGCCCTGCCCGGTCAGCAGCTTGTCGCGGCCGGTCATGGTCAACTCATCGAACGCGGCGGCTGCCTCGGCAGTCAGCAGATGCATCATGGAATCGTAGGGAAGGTTTGGCAACTCGACGGGAATCAACTTGACGCCCATATCTTTCAATTGGTCGAGCGCGGCCAGATCGAATGTCCGATCGTACCGGGTGCGTTCGCGTTCGGCGCGGCGCTGGGCGTAATCTTCCCGCCACTTCTTCTGTTGGTCCGCAGACAGTCCGGCGGGCATTGCTTCCTGCAGCGGTTTCGGCATTTCAAAGGCGGAAGCGAAATAGCCGACTCTCAGCGTATGCCAGTCAAAGTCGGCATCCCAGTTGAACGCCGCATTCCGCACGCTCAAATCTTTTCCGTCCGGGCCGTAGATGTTGCTCATGACCAGGGCGCAGTCTTGCACAGAGCGACAGATCGGTCCGAGCTTGTCCATGGTCCAGGAAAGCGCCATTGCCCCGGTGCGTGGCACGAATCCAAAAGTGGGACGCAGGCCAGTAACTCCGCAGCGGGTTGACGGCGATGAAATAGAGCCGAGGGTTTCCGAGCCTATTGAGAAGGCGACACATCCAGCGGCAGTGGCGGAGGCTGGGCCAGCGGAAGAGCCGCCGGAACCTTGTCGGCGGTTCCATGGGTTAAGGGTCCGTCCGCCGAACCATTCGTCGCCCATTGCCAGCGCGCCCATGCTCAGTTTGGCCACAAGCACCGCGCCGGCCGTGTCGAGGCGCTTCACGACCGTGGCGTCGTAGTCGAACGTCTGATGCTCAAAACCTCCCGCGCCCCAGGTGGTGGGATAGCCTTTGACGGCGAGCAGGTCTTTGGCGCCCCATGGTATGCCGTGCAGCGGCCCGCGATAGGTGCCAGAAGCGATCTCGGCGTCGGCGGCCCTGGCCTGCGTCATGGCGCGATCTTTCGTAAGTGTAATAAGGAAATGCAGAGATGCATTGAAGCGAGTCAATCGCTCCAGATACATTTCCGTCAAGGCGACCGAGGAGACTTTTTTGGTACGTATGTATTCGGCGAGCTTCGGGATGGTGGCAAATGCCAGTTCTTCCAGGTTGATGGGAGGGTTCCCGACGCTGGGCGGATTGCCATATATGGGGGCCTGCCGCTGGGTGTTCACGGTTGCGTCTGGCGGCAACGGATCGAAAACGTAGGCGGGAGCGACGTTGTTCGCCATGTGAAGCGCGCGGATCGATGCGTAACCATCGCGCTGCTGGTTGAGGGCGTCAAGCATCATTGGGATCTGATCGGGCGCGATAGGGACGCCGGCAAGGGCGGCGGCCTGTTCGACCATTTCCGGCGTGATTGTTGCAAGCGAAGCAGATGGGGCAGCGCTTGACGGCGCCGCGGCTTCCGCTTGCGCCTGTGCGGCGATCGCATAGAGAGTTCCAGGCAGCAGCGTCGAGGCAAACCCAAATTGCGAACAGACAGCAAGAAAACGACGGCGGTCAAGCATGATGCCGAACTGTATCACAACAGGCGCAAATTCAGCATCAGTTAGTATGCGTTCCGTTGTGTGACCGGCGCGACATGGTTCTATAACGTCGTTATTCTCAAGCAGAAAATCCCTTGTCTCGAAACGTTACCAATTAGTGCCTGCCGCTACGACCTGCAGGCCGTAGTGCTCGCAAGATACGATATTCTGACGTTCTATCGGATAAGGCTCAAAACTCCGGCTGACGCGCAAACTTTGAGGGGCGACGACGAGAATGGCGTAAGCGCCTGGAAATAGAATTGGAAAGCTGCCCATGAAAGGGAATTGCGAATGAAAGTTCTACACGTAGTCGGCGCGCGGCCAAACTTTATGAAAGCGGCCCCTGTGTATCGCGCGCTGGCGCGGAGCGGACACGAGCAGACGCTGGTGCATACGGGCCAGCACTACGACGCGCTTATGTCGGATGTGTTCTTTAAAGCTTTGGAGATTCCGGACCCGGATGAAAGCCTGGACGTTGGGTCGGGATCGCACGCGCAGCAAACCGCCGCGATCATGAGCCGATTTGAGCCGGTTGTGCTTGCACGTAAGCCGGACATGGTGCTGGTTTACGGCGATGTCAATTCCACGGTGGCAGCGGCGTTGGTATGCGCGAAGATCGGAGTTCGCGTCGGGCATGTGGAATCGGGCCTTCGATCTTTCGACCGCTCCATGCCGGAAGAGATCAACCGAATGATCACCGATCGGCTTGCGGATCTGCTATTTACTCCATCCATTGATGGCGATGAGAACCTTGCGCGCGAGGGCGTTACAAAGGAAAAAATCTTTCTTGTCGGCAACGTGATGATCGACACCTTGATTCAATTTTTGCCGAAGGCCGACGGGATATTTCCAGAATTGAAAAGCAAGCTGTCGCTGAATGCTTTTGGGCTAATCACTCTTCATCGTCCGTCGAACGTCGATGAGGAGTCGACGTTTTTGCCGATGCTGCAGGTGCTTGACAGCTTGAGCGCGAAGCCCCCCTGATTTTTCCTGTCCATCCACGAACTCGCCAGAAATGGTCGGAGCGGCTGGCGCAGTGGAGCCCGAATCTTCGCGTTATCGATCCGCTGGGGTATCTTGAATTTCTCGCTCTCCAGAAGCATGCGACGGTTGTCATCACCGACTCCGGTGGTATACAGGAGGAGACCACGTATCTTGGGACGCCGTGCCTGACCTTGCGCGAGAACACGGAGCGGCCAATTACCGTGACCGAGGGGACAAATGTCTTGATAGGGCATGACTGGGAATTGCTGCGATCGCACTTTCACGAGGCGTTGAACGACGGTCGCAAGCGTCAATGCCGGCTTCCGCTGTGGGACGGTAAAGCGTCGGAACGAATTGCCGAAATTCTTACCAGCCAGTCTTCTTAAGCAAGGGAACAAAGGCGAGATTCATCAGTGAACTTACCTCGACACGCGGAACTCTGGCTGTTGCCGTATTTGAAGGAGAGTGTGCGGAGAGGCGTGCGATCCAGCAAGCCGAAGCGCGCCTGGGTTGCGGTCACCGATCATTATGAGCCGCTGGGCGGCGTCGGCGCCTCGGTCGAAGCCGCTCTCGGACGCGTCGCTGAATGGCGGGACAAATGGCCGCGCATTGCGGAGAATGCTCCCAGGGATGCTGTCGGCCAGTGCCCACAGTACAGCTTCTTTTATCCGCAAGAGGAGTATCGGCGGGATCTGCTCGAAGGCATAGCGGAGATGGTGCGCCTCGGGGTTGGCGATGTCGAGGTGCATCTGCACCACGAGAATGAGCAGCGCGATTCCTTCATTCGAAAAATTACTGAATTTTGCAACCGTCTCACGAGCGAGCATGGCCTGCTTCGCCAGCGTGACGGTCGCACGGTCTTCGGCTTCATCCATGGCAATTGGACCCTCGACAACTCCAGCCCGGACGGCAAGTTGTGCGGTCTTAACGGGGAAATGGCTCTGCTGCGCGATCTGGGTTGCTACGCGGATTTCACCATGCCTTCGGCCCCATCGCCTACGCAGGGAAGGATTGTGAACCAAATCTACTGGTGCACGAACAATGCCGACAACAGGCCGAAGTCCTTCGATCACGGTATCGAGGCGACGGTTGGCGGAGGCAGACGTGGCGACTTGCTGATGATCACCGGGCCGCTGGGACTGCGTTTCGGAGAACGGATGAGACCGAGGCTCGAAACGGGGGAAGTTGCGGGCTACGACATTCCGACTCCCGCGCGGGTGCGGCGATGGTTCGATCTTGCTCCTATGATTGGCGACGATCTTTTTCTGAAGCTCTACACCCACGGCGCGCGGGAGAGGAATTCCGGCCCGCTGCTGAATGGCGGCTTCAGCAAGATGTTCCAATGGATCGCGGAAGAAGCGAACAGCCGAGGAATCGAGACACATTGGGCGACAGCCTGGCAAATGTTTCAGGCTGCTGAATCGCTGATTCTGGGTGGCAAGATGGTCTGTCCCGCGGCAGTTTTGGTCAGAGAAGGCAGTCGATGAATAAGCTGAATGTACTTCTGGTATCGTATGCGTTTCCTCCGGCGGGAGGCGTGGGGGTTCTGCGCGCCGCAAGCCTGGCACGATATTTTCCCGCTGAAGAAATCCGGCTCGATGTACTGACCACGCGCAATGCATCCGCGGTGGGCTCCGAACCTACTTTACTCAAGGAAATACCGGGTGAAGTCACCGTTCACCGGACGCTGACGCTGGACCTGCCCTTTGGCATCCGCAAGTGTATCAAGCGGTTTGTTTCGAGATCGAAACCGGTTGTCGGCCAGGCCACCAACCCCGCCGGCTCTGGGAATCGAGGCCTTCTCAAGAGAATTCTACAGAACGCTCTGCTGCCCGACCCGCAGGTGACTTGGCTTCCGACGCTCACGCGCGCCGCACGCCGTATTGTCAGAAAGAGGAACATCGACGTTGTCCTGATCACGGCGCCTCCTTTCTCTACAATTCTTTTGGTCGAGAAACTACGGAAGCAATTCCCCGCCTTGACCATCGTGGTCGACTTCCGCGATGAATGGCTCTCGACGGGGATAGATCTCGTTGCCTTCAGTCAGAACGAGCGCGCCCGCCGCATCGCTCGTGCCGCTGAAGCCAGCGCGGTGAAAAATGCCACTGCCATTGTTGCAGTCACCGAGGCGGCGCGGCGCGAGATTCGCAATCGCTATCCGCAGGAGCCTGACAGCAAATTTCATCTGGTCCCGAACGGATTCGACGCGACCAGATTGCAGCAATTTGCGTCCTCGCCGGTACACAACAACGACAGCAAAATTGTTATCAGCTATGTCGGAACGGTCTACGCGTCAACAGAGCCGACCACTCTGGTGCAAGCCATCCAATCGCTGCCTCAAGAAGTCAGGTTGCGATTCCGGCTTCGTTTCATCGGACACATTGAGGAGCCCCGTTTCCGTGACGCCCTCTTGCAACTCGGTGAGATGGTCGAACTCCGCGGATTCTTGCCCCAACACGAAGCTCTGGCTGCGCTAAACGAGGCAGATTATGCCTTGCTAGTCCAACATGGCCGTCTCAACATCGCAGCCAAATGTTACGACTATATAGGTTCCGGTAAGCCTATCCTCGCTACTGTCAACCCCGAAGGACCCGAACGCGCCTTGATTGAAGAGCTTAGAGTCGGATCTTGGGCGGGCAGTCGTGACATTGAAGGAATCCGGAAGCTTTTTCTCGATGCTGCGGATCGCAGAAATCCATTGCTCTCCGACTTTCGGCCCGAAGTGGAAAAGATTGCACGCTATGAGCGCAAGGCTTTGGCAAAGCGTTATGCGGCGTTGTTACACTCCATCGTCGGTGGGTATAGCGAGTCTGGCATACGCGCCGGTGAAGAAATCGGCACTGGGGTGAAGTAGCAGTGCTCAGGATCGCAGTCGTCACCGGGCATTTTCCAAGTTCAGGAGAGCCTACCAAAGGCCGGCCCGCGTACCAGACGATGCGCGTGCTTTCCAGGAAATGCGATGTGCGGGTTTTTTATCCTCACGCAGCGTATCCATCCTTGCTGAAGCCACGGAGCCGCAATTACAGCGGCCTCGACGATTCATTCAATCTGCCGGATGTGAAGGCCGGGTACTACGACTATCCTGCGCTGCCCATGGTTTCGCGGCCTTTCAACGGCTGGAATGCCGCTCGTGTGTTGCTGCCGCACGTCCGCAAGTTCGCTCCCGATCTTATCTTCAGCTACTTTCTTTATCCTGATGGGTATGCCGCGGTTAAACTCGGTGCGGCGCTTTCTGTTCCCGTGGTCGTCATGGGAGTTGGGTCGGACGTCCACAGCATTGGCGATCGATTTTCGGAGGCGCACACGCGGACGGTTCTGCGCGATGCGGATTTTGTACTGGCGATCAGCGAGGATTTGCGCAAACGGTCCGTGGCCCTGGGCGCGCCCGAAGGCAAGACTCGGACCCTAGTCAGCGGCTGCGATCCTTCGGTCTTTTACGTGATGGATCGCGCTGCGGCGAGAGAGAGGCTTCACATCGATCCGGCGGCGGAAGCGGTCGTCTACATTGGGCGAATGGATGTGAAGAAAGGGCTTCGCGAGTTGGTGGAAGCGGCGGTCGCGTTGCATCCCAGCCGTCCCAATCTGCATATATACATGGTCGGCGATGGGCCAGACAGGCCGCTGATTGAGAGCGCTATCCAGGCAAGAGACGCCGCCGGCTATATTCACGCATTGCCTGGCTGCTCGTTCGACCAGGTTGCTAGCTGGATGGCGGCGTCTGATTTGGCGACCTTGCCAAGCTATATGGAAGGTTGTCCCAACGTTGTCCTTGAGGCGCTGGCTTGCGGCAGGCCTGTTGTTGCAACGAATGTCGGAGGAATTCCAGAGATCATGAACGATGAATGTGGGCGTCTCATACCCGCCCGCGATTCCGTCGCGCTGGCTGAGGCCCTTGCGTCGGTGTTGAACAGGACGTGGGATGCCCACGCTATTTCCGCGCATTTCAGCCGTAGCTGGGAGATGGTCGCGGGGGAGCTGCTTGGGATTTTCGAGTCCATTCTGTCTGCCCGCAAGGAAACTGTACATGCGGGATAATCCGCGCCTTCGTGTTGAGAAGGTGTGCGCATGAGCGGCATGCGCAAGGCTGGCCGATGGATTGTTCGGCTCTTCGCCGCGATTGGAATCGTGACCGTGCTGATTGTTTCGACTCCGATCGTCTCATGGTGGGCGCGGGCCTACGCTGGTTCTATCGACCAGCCGCGGGGCGATGTCCTGATTGTTCTCAGCGCCGCGGCGGACGACTCTGGCGGCATTTCGTACTCTTCTTACTGGCGGGCGCGCATGGCGGTGCTCGCATGGAAAACTCAAGGCTTCAAGACCATCGTGATCAGCGGCGGGGGCGGACCCGGCATCCTGAATTTTATTGTCGCGGAAGGCGTACCGCGTAACGCCGTCGTCGCCGAATGGCGATCGACCAGCACACGCGAAAATGCGCTCGACACCAAAGGGCTGGTCCAGCACATGCCGGGCAGGAAGGTGCTGCTGACCAGCGATTTTCACATGTACCGGGCAATTCGAGTTTTTCGCAAAGTCGGGATCGCAGTCACTCCGATGGCAGTCCCCGACGTGCTTCATGCAACGGAGCATTGGACCGGACGTTTTTCAGCTTTCGAGACGATGGCGATCGAGACCGCGAAAATCGTGGACTACCGGTTCCACGGGTGGATATAGCAGTTTGTCGAGCAATGTACCTCTTCTGAGACGCGAAGCGACGATTGTGCGCCGCTTCTTCCTTCAGGGTCACCAATCAGTTGATTACCTTTGATTGATCCTAAAAGCTTGCGCCAAAGAATGGTTTTTTTTATTACTTGCAGTAGGATGAAATTTTGAGGCAAGTGAAGAATTGCGGTAGATGAAACATTGCTGTAACTGATTGCCTGCGGTGCCCGCCTCGCCCCTGAGATGAACTGACAATTCGTTCCGCTAGCTTTCTGCCGACAAGCCGGCGCGTATTTTGCGCGTGCATTTGTGAAATCTCACGCCGTCTACCCTGTGCGAAATGAAAGCGGTCAATGAGTTGTCCCGGCGGGATTGGGAATCCCGGGGAACTAAAGCCGATACGACATGCATCAGGAGTAGCCGATGAAGCTTCCGGACAAGCACGCCCCCCATGTTGCGGTTCTTGACGCCGACCGTGCAATTCTCGCCTACGTCCGAGATGTCCTGGCGGACCGCTTCCACGTGAGCCTTTTCACCGATGCCGCGGAACTCAGCCGGAAATTGCGTGAGTCTCCTGCGCCAGACCTGCTCTTGATGGACTGGCAAATCGCCGAAGATGAAACCGAGGAGAACGCGCTCGGCCTGTTGCGAAAAATTCGCGCGTCCAAGCCATCGCTGCCGGTGATCATATTCGCCTGTTCAGCCGAGTTGAAGGAAGTCGCGACAGCCATGCGCATCGGCGCCGCCGACATAATCCTGAAGCCCTTCAGGAAAGCGGACATCGATCTAGCGGTGCAGCAGTGTCTGGAAGCATTCGGCAAGCAGCCTGCGGAAGACGATGTCAAGGAAATTCCGCTGGATGAGAGCACATCCTTTGTGCGGTCCAGCGAGCGGATGCAGGAGATTGAAGCCCAGTGCAAGTTGGTTGCGCGGACAGACATCCCGGTTTTGATCCTGGGAGAGAGCGGGACAGGGAAGGAAGTTGCCGCGAAGTTGGTGCATAAGATGTCGGCACGCAGCCAGCTCTGCTTTTTGAAAGTGAATTGCGTCGCCATGCCTGCCGATCTGCTCGAAAGCGAGCTCTTCGGTTATGAGCAGGGCGCGTTTACTGGAGCTGTCAAGTCGAAGCCCGGGAAGTTCGAGGTATGCAACGGCGGAACGATCTTTCTAGATGAAATTGGCGAAATGCCGCCCGCTTTGCAGGCCAAGCTGTTACAGGTGCTGCAGGATGGGACGTTCTCGCGACTGGGCGGCCGATCCAGCGTCACAGTAGACGTGCGCGTAATTGCCGCGACAAATGTCGATATGAAGGAGGCAATTGCGAACAAGACATTTCGCGAGGACTTGTACTACCGGTTGAATGGCTTTGCCGTCAAGATGCCTCCGCTGCGGGAGCGTGCGCAGGAGATTCCGATTCTGGCGCAACATTTTCTGCGCAAGGCGGCTGCAAAGTACCAATGCGATCCGCTGCCTATTTCCTCTGTTTTGATGCAGGTGCTTGCCACCCACGCGTGGCCGGGAAACGTTCGTGAATTGGAGAATACGATCAAGCGCTATCTCGTGCTGGGGAACGAACAAGGCATTGTTGAAGAGCTTAGCGCCCTGCGTAGCACGACGTTGATTCAATCGAGCATCGAAGGCCCAGGGATCAATTCCGATTTGAAACATCTGGTGCGAACCCTGACGGACAATGCCGAGTCCGCGGCGATCGCGCAGTCGTTGCGGGGCAGGGGATGGAACCGCAAGGCCACGGCGAACGACTTGCAGATCAGCTACAAGGCGCTGCTATACAAGATCAAGCGATATAACCTCAGTCCGCCAGACAAGTCGCATAGTTTAGAACAGGCGTAGCTCCGTTGATATGCCGCGCGAGAGAGCACCTCGTCGCCCAGAGCGAAAGTCGCCGTGGCGACTGGAACGAAGAATTTCGCGGTTTTTCGACGCAAAAGATGGTCCTCCAGGTGGCGCAGCCACCTCAGAATGACGCATACCTTCGTTAGAGCGGCGCAATTCTCCCGCCGCCCCTGATTCTGGGTCGCTTCTGGAACCGAGAGAATTTATACTTGAGACGACTGAATAAAACCATGGAATCGAGTATCCTACGCGAATCGTCGTGATGGGAATCTGAGCTTCATCGAACCGACCTCATTGAATTCATCAAGAAAGTTATTCATGGCCATGAGTCAGACCCATACCCCCACGCCGGAAAAAGTCGTAATCCAGTTCGGAAACAGGACCATCAAGGGATACTTGGAAGCCGCGCCGTGGAATACGATTGAAGAACTGCTAGGCAACGCCCCTCCCAGTTGTCCGGAGTCCTTTCGTATCCGGCGGTTGGAGTCCGACGTAGTCGAGGAAATCTCGGTAAAAGACGTCAAGGCCGTCTTTTATGTAAACAGCTTCGAGGGGAACTCAGTCCGCAGTCACATCAATTTTCACACTCGAACACCGATCGTCAGCGGGGTATGGATGCGGCTGGAATTCCTCGACGGCGAAGTGATGGAGGGAATTGTTCACAACTCCATGCGGTATCTTGTGGACCCAGGATTTTTTCTGCTGCCAACCGACCCCGGCAGCAACAACAGACTGGTGTACGTACTGAAGAGCTGGCTCTCCGACCACAGGGTGCTGGGCCTGCGAAAACTTTAGACCCCACTCGCGCTAAGGGATCGCGGCGGGCTGCCGGAAAATTGAGTAATCCAGAATCTCCGCAGCTACGCCGGCCAGGTCCGACGAGACTTCCTCGGTGCGGACCGATCGGCCTCGGCATCGAATTTGGCAGCGAGTCGAGAGCGTAATTTCCGGGGGCAATTCGGCCACAAATTCGAACTCGCGCTCGAGATGGCTTCCTTCGGCCTGGGGCAGGTAGAAATAGACCCCCCGATTGCTCAGGTCCCTGGTGTAGGCGGAGACCTCGCGGCCTTCAACCGTGACGGTCAGGGGTACGCTAAGGCGAAAGCGCTGGCTTTCACGCCGGTCATTCGGCTCTTTGGGCTGGTTCGGCTCTGTCGGCACTGTCCCGTCCTGTGTCATGCGCCCCGATTCTAAATGCGCCATTGCTTCGCTGCAAGAAGTTTGTTCAGGGCCGTCGCCGGAAACACGCCGAGGATTGCCACTATTTTTGGTCTATTTACCGACAGCGTAACAGGCCGAAAAAAGCGAGGTAGGGACAAGTGGAAAGTTCGCGACCAGCTTCGGCCATTCTTCCTTGCCGATCCGCTGACCCCGATGTCGCGACGGGCCTTGTTTGTTTCCAAGGCCCACCGCGCTACTTTCCAACCGCTCAGCCGATCCAGGAGCCGGGCGTGACTTTTCTTATGCAGCCGCGATGAATACGCGGATTATGCACTCATCGTGGTCGGGCTGGAGACATGCTTCACGCTCTTCCGGCGGAAGAGCAGGAAGGCCAGGCCAAACAGTCCGGTGCCGAGCAGCAGCAGTGAAGACGGCTCAGGCGTGACAGCCAGATCCGGAGCGTAGAGGACTGCGGGTGCTCCGTTGACCTCGGCGTACCAGAGAGAGAAGTTGTTCAGGCCGGATGCGCCGTTCCAGGTGAAGGTGGAAGTGTCCGCAGAGGTCGGGCCGCCCGCATTTATGACCAAGTCTCCATTCATATCGTTGCTCCCACCGATATAGAGAAGGATTCCGTCATCGTGGGTAATGGAGTACGTCGCTCCATACTCAAGATAGGTTTCGCCGGTGAAATCCATGAGGTCATTGTTGATGCCGCAGGTCTGGCCGGGTGCAGGTTCGGTCCCGCACACTTGGTTTGGAATGACAGCGCTGAAGTCGCCGTTCCAGCCGGCGCTCCCATTGGTTGTCGGATCATATCCCGTCAGCAAGAAGCTCTCGAGATTCTGGTCGTTGCTGCTGTAATAGTTGATCGGTTCAGCGCCGAAGAGATTGAATGAGAAGCCAGCGCTGGTGGAAGGGAGCGATGTTGGAGTCAATGAGTTGGGGTACGAGGTGCCGCCCGCCCATACGCTAATGCCCACGGGAAAGCTGTCGGCTTGGGCCGTGCCCGCGAAAAACGCCGGAACGGCAAGTACTGCTGCTACTGCGATTAGATTGCGGAATTTCATTTTCACGAAAAGCCTCCTGGATGTGTGTCGCCCGGAAATGACAGGTATGGCCCATTGATTCCTGGCTCATGCTCGAAATTTTCGGGTGTTTGCCCCTGCTGCCAGAGACGCACTGTATTATGCATTCCTGAGGCCAATCCACCGCCGTTAGAGGATCAAGTAGATAGCGCGCGTCGCCGAGGGGAAATGCGCAAACCTTTGCATAGGAAGTGGAAGCAAATGGGCATCTCTCTTAGAAGGATGAAGAGCAGGTTGGGTAGACTGTGGACTTGCAGTCGCAGGAAAGCGACCTCAAGTCTAGAGGAGCGGCGTCAGGCGCTTGGAATCGACTTTAAGAGTCCGATCGGCGTGAACCGCCGCATTGCAGCGCCATATCGCCCTCGACCTACAAGCCGCAGGGGTCTGCCAAGTGCACTGGACATTACTTTTCAACCCGGGAGGGAGATGGCCGAATAGCTTCTATCTGAACGGAAAATCGCTGGCAAGCATCCAACAATTTGGGCAAAACGGCATCTAAGTCACTGATCGACCCCGGCTACGTCAGATTCGAGCCATCTCCACGCGGATTCGCTAGGGGCGCATCTCGCATTGTTCTTTTGATTTTGAGGATCGTGACTGGCGATGTCACTGAAACCAATTCACACAAAACTCGGTCTTATTTTTGTCGCGGCAATCGCCGGAACGCTCGCTCTGCCGAGCGCGTATGCCGCTTCGTGCAGGTCGCAATTGGAAATGACGGCAGTCCAGCGAGATGCATTATCCAGCGCCGCTCGCGCCATGGCCGGGGAAGTGCAAAGCGGCGAAACGCAGGCCCTTCAGTCTAGGACGATTCCTGCCGTAGCGGCCAACTTTAGCGGGATTGCCGCTTCGATCGCCCGATTAAAGCCGTTGGTACAGAATGCGACCATTACCGTCGACAACATCTATGCTCTCGATGCGTCCGGCGATGCCGCGGGCGCTCCACAAACCGAGTTCTTTTGCGGCAATCCAATCGTCGTTTTCCACTTCAACAATCTTCCGCCAGCCAAATATGCATTGGCGATTCTCCACGCGACAGGCGTGCCTCAACCGCAGCAGATTTCCCTGGTCCTTTCGGAGACGGGCCCGAACCAGTGGATGCTGGGAGGATTTTTCAGCCGCCCCATGGTCGAAGCAGGGCATAACGGCCTCTGGTATTGGGAGCGGGCGCGCGGATACGCCCAGCGGCAGATGAATCTTGCCGCCTGGTTCTACTATCAGACGGCTGCGTATCTGCTCGATCCAGTGCCGTTCCTCGCCAGCCCGAACCTTGGCAAATTGCAGCAGGAAGCCGCCAAGGTGCGGCCGGCCGATCTCCCTGGCGCCCAGCCGATGACGATCCACGTGAACGGTTCTCCGTTTGAGATAACCGGCATTCAACCCACCACTGCGCTTGGTCCGTGGGAACTCGAAATCCACTACGCTCCGGATGCGTCGCAGCAGGCGCAACTGCGCGATCCCACGGCAGCGCGTCAGCAAGTGATCGCACTGATGGCCTCGCTGCTCACGATTCATCCTGGATTGCGTGAGGCGTTCCACGGTCTTTGGGTGCAGGCGTACGAAGGAAACGTATCCGTTTTTGCGCTGGATATGCCGATGGACCAAATTGCTGGTCCGCATCTGCCGGGCACGAGCGCGACTCCGGTGGCGCAGACGCAGCCCTTCCGCAGCTTCGATCCCACCAAGCCAGAGAGCCAGCCGAGCCTCACGGTCGATCGCGATCCCGTCCTCTCGCCCGATGTTGAAGTAAAGCCACCGCCGGCTCCCGCGACTTCTTCCGTTGCCCCCGGTCCAGCCAAGCCGGGCGAGATTCAAAAGGGCAAAGGCGGTATCTACACTCTGAGCGAGAATGTGAACGAAGTGGTGCTGAACTGCACCGTCGTAGACGACAAAGGACGTTTGGTCCGAGATCTGAATCGCGACGATTTTCGCGTGTGGGAAGACGGCGTTCCGCAAGCTATTCAGTCGTTCAAGTTTCAGGACCTGCCGGTATCGATGGGAATAGTGGTCGACAACTCCGGCTCCATGCGCGATAAGCGTGCTGCGGTCAGTGCGGCGGCGTTGGACCTGGTGAGGGCCTCCAACCCGAACGACGAGGCATTCGTTGTGAATTTTTCCAACAAGGCCTATCTAGATCAGGACTTCACATCGAAAGTCAGCGCGCTGCAGCAGGGTCTGTCCCATTTCGACCCACAGAACATGACCGCCATGTACGACGCGGTTGTTGCCTCCGCCGACGAGCTGGCCAGCCACGCGGAACATCAAAAGCAGGTGCTCATCATCATTACCGATGGCGCGGACGATGCTTCCAGGCTGACCCTGGCAGAGGCCGTTCATCGGGTGCAATATCTGGGCGGACCGGTGGTGTATTCCATCGGGCTGCTTTTTGGCGACGATAAGCCCGAAGCGCAGCAGGCAAGAGACGATCTGGAGGCGTTATCGCGGGACACCGGCGGCATCGCCTATTTTCCAGATTCCTTGCAGGATGTGGATGAGATCGCCGCAGAGATTGCTCTCGATATACGCAACCAGTACACGATCGGCTACCATCCGACCCGATCGATTTCCATTCCCGGCTACCGGGCGGTGCGGGTCGAGGCAGCGGCGCCGGGCCACGGCAGGCTGATTGTACGGACCAGCAAGGGCTATTACCCGACGCAACAGTCCGCGCGGAAGCAAAGAATGCAGACGCAATCGGTACAGCCTGTCAGGTAAATCTCGATTTGTCTTGCGACGTAGTTTTCGCCCCGGTCCCATGCCGGGCGGCCTGTAACTGCACCTCCGCCTCGTCACTCCGTTCAACCTGACTCGCGTGTGTTGACTTCCGCCGAGGACGGACTGGGCTCCGCACACCTGAAAATACCATATCTATTGCAGATTTACGGTTGATGTAGCCTGCCAAACGATCGATGGATCACTCCGTGCAAGCGAAGAATCTCCAGGGTGATACCAGGGATTTCTAAACGGACATTGTGCGAATTCTTCATTCCGCTCTGCGAAGCCTGCCCTGAGCCAGTCGAGGGAAAGTAGAAGAATGACTCTCCCACCGATAACCATGTCAGGTGGAAATTCCGCGAAAAAGACCTTGGAGTCATTCAGACCCATGCGGTGTGATCTGAATGACTCCAGACGTAATTGGCTGAGCGTGAGGCAGCTGCTAAAACAGGTGGAAGTTTACCTCGATTACCATCTGCACCGGCACCGGATGGCCCTGGAACATGGCCGGCCGGAACCTGTACTGGCGGACGGCCTCCATGGCTTTTTCATCCAGCCCCATTCCAAGATGGCGCACGACGTGGACATCTTCGGGGTTTCCCTGGCTATCGACAATAAGTCCGATGGAGACT
Organism: Acidobacteriaceae bacterium; assembly: GCA_050746425.1. GTDB lineage: Bacteria > Acidobacteriota > Terriglobia > Terriglobales > Acidobacteriaceae > JAKAAZ01. The sequence continues at coordinate 1,136 of JBOGLY010000011.1, read as the reverse complement.
GCGCCCTGATAGCGGGCCGCGCGAGCTGCGTCGGTAAACTCCGGCTCGACACGGTGGATGACCTGAGGCGCGCTGACGCCGCCGCCGACCGTCATGACGCCGCCGCCGTAACCACCGAGACTGCCCGTTCCAAGGCCAGCGCCCTGTCCCGCGCCGATGCCGCCGCCGCCGCCCTGGCCAAAGCCGGAACCGCTGCCGCTACCCTGCGAAACCAGCACAACTTGCGTTGATTGGGAATCGCCAATCAGAGGCATCTTATTGTCGGCAATCCTTATCTGTTGAGGCATCACCAGCTTCGGCGCGACAGCCAGCTTCGGATGATCGACCTGAAGCTCCGGCGGAATGATCACCGGAGTTTTCACCACGGGTGGCACATGCCCTTTATTCACGTGCACCACCTCATGGAAACCGCCTCCACCTCCTCCTGCCATGGATTTCGGGGCCGGTGCTGTAACTGGTGGAATATAGGGCGGGACGTAGACCGGAACCACCGCGACCTGTCGCGTGACAACCATGTGGCGCGCCTGAAGCATGAACCAGACGATGGCCGCGAAAATGCTGGCATGCACAAAGAAGGACAACACGCTTGACGCTTTGCCGCGCTTAAATGCGAGCGGATCGGCGACTGCGATCGGTTGCGACTTCAACTGCAACGGCGGGAGTTTTTCCGGAAACAAGGCATCGCGCAAATTAACGAAAAGACCTCTCAATACGCCTTCCTGCCGTATTTCTCCTCCCAGCGGCACGCGTTCCGCAGCGAGGCGCAGCGACGGTCCCTGGGGCGTGAAGGAATCTGGCCGCTTTCGCAACCGCGTTGGCTCGATCGAAGATGTCAGCTCACGATTTGTCAGTGCCACGTTGCCCATAACCCGTATGCCGGGAGGCAGAACCCCGGCGTCTCCTTCAAGAATAAAAACCAATTCAACGCGTTCCGTTCCACTACATTTCTTAGATGACTAAGACGCGTTCCCCGAAAAGAAATTTCGAGTTACCAGATGCCTTTGTCGCTTCCCGTAATCTTTTGTCCCACAGCCGCCGCCGTGGCGAGCCAGGGAAGTAACCCAAGACGAGCGCTGCTATGCAATTCCCGTTTTCGCAGCAAACCGGACAATTGCGTGCCGTACAGTCGCGCGGAC
>JBOGLY010000010.1:0-16744 GCA_050746425.1 Acidobacteriaceae bacterium | reverse complement strand
AGCGCAACCAACAGGATGTTTGCGCGAATGACTGACCGTGTTCGACAAAACGATACACCGGCGTGCTTCCTCTGTAACGGAGCGGATGAATCGGCCAGCAACGACGATCATGGTTTCCAGGTAGTGTTCAACGATACGTATACGCCGGGCTCGACATGGGTGATCAATGCCTATGGTGCGTACACGCGCTGGTGGGAAGGTCAGACCTCCATCGGATACGGAGTTGCTAACGCCAGCACGATCGGACTTTCCCCGAGTCTGTTTCAAGCGCCGCTGCTGCCCTTGGTAAGCGCCGACAACTATATGCAGCTGGGCAGCACGTATTCCAGCTACAACCGCTACATTCGCTATCTCTCTACCGGAATTGTCAACGTCACAAAGCAGTTGAACACGCACAGCATAAAATTCGGCTTCAACTTCGACGTAAACCAGATAAATATTCGGCAGGACTCGCCAGGAACATTCAGTTTTTCGAGGAACCAGACCTCGTGCGATGTGGATCAAGACAAGGGCGGGGGACCGTGCGTTGCCTCGATCACTGGATCCGAATTCACGGGCAATGGAATCGCGTCCATGCTGATGGGAGTGGGAAACGGCGAGTCCGATTTCAACATGGACCCAGCGATGAGCCTGCACACGATTGGAATGTATGTGCAGGACAACTGGCGCGCGACCCCCCGTCTGACGGTTTCTGCCGGCATGCGTTATGAGAACCAGCGTCCGGCGACGGAACGTCACAACCGGCTGGCGTATTTCGACAAGACAGCAGTAAACCCACTCAGCGCGGCCTACGGTTCCACTTTGCTGGGCGCTTTCGAGTATGCAGGCGTCGATGGAAGGGGCCGGTATGCGTGGGAGCCTGACAATTTGAACTTCGCGCCGAGGCTCGGTCTCGCCTATCAGGTCACGGAGAAATTCGTGGTTCGGGCGGGTTCCGGAATTTTCTACGGTCCAGCTTCCGCGATGATCGGCTACGACAACCCCGGAGAATTCCCGGGATATACCTCGCAGACGTATTGGTACGGGACGCAAGACGGACTCGGTTATATCCCGTCATCCAACCTGGTGAGCAATCCCTATCCGAGTGGACTCAACCCACCCACTGGCAATTCGCTAGGCGCCATGACTCTGGTGGGAAACGGAGCGGGCCAAATCTGGCCGAAGGGACCGCATCCGATCGGCGAAATTTATGAGTGGAGCACGGACCTGCAATACCAACTCAGTCCACATTCGGTTGCCGAGCTTGGCTACACCGGAGTGCGCGGCCGCCGGTTGCTGTTTGGCAATCCGAACTTCGATCTCGACCAAATGCCCGACAAGTACCTTTCGCTGGGCAATCAACTGCAAGCAACGGTCACGAATCCGTTCTATGGAATCGCCCCTTCAAACACCTACCTGGGCTCGGCGACGCAGATCCAATACAACGAACTATTGCGGCCATACCCGGAATATACCTACCTTCAGGAGACGCGGTCGTTGCCGGGTGCGCGTTCCCAGTTCGACGCCCTGTACGCGAAATACAACCACGCCTTCAGCAATGGTCTAAGCGCAATCGTGACGTACCAGTGGTCGAAGAACATGGACGACGGATCGGAAGCGCTGCTGGGCTGGACCATCAACGACATGTGGCGCGATGCCACCAAGCCGAAACTGGACTACGCCATCAGCACGCACGACGTTCCGCAGAGCTTCGCCACTGCATTCGTCTATCAATTACCCTATGGCGACAGCAGGAAGTGGGGAGGGACTGCGCCGTGGGCATTGAGGCAGACGTTGGGAGACTGGAGCCTTGCTGGGGATATTCGTCTGGCGAGCGGGCTTCCGTTGCCGAACCCGGTGCAGTTTTCCTACAACCCGATCGGAGACTATGGATTCCCAGGGCCAGGCCTGCCGAGCATGACCGGAGTGAGTCCGATTCCGGCACATCGGAGTGCCACGAACTGGATCAACCCTGCTGCTTACGAAGGGCAAGGCGGCCAGGCTTGCAACCAACAATACAATGGCTGCTCGCCATACCTGTTCCAGTACGGAAACGAGCCGCAGCGGTATACACAGCTTCGTGAGGCACCGACGAAGAACCTGGATTTAAGCGTTTCAAAAACCTTCGGACCGCCGCGAATCCGTACTTTGTTCCGGTTAGACGTGCTGAACGTGTTTAATCATCCGATTTATGGAGGATCCTATAACATCGGAAACACGCTCGATTACGGAGATGTCGGCGAGGTGTTCGGAACGCGTAACGATCCACGCAACCTCCAGGCTGCGGTGAAAGTGATGTTCTAGCTCGACGTCAATGCATTTTACGACGCAATCTTGTGGGGCAGCATGAAGTCTGCGGGAATGACTCCATGCTGTCGTCCTGAGTGAAACGAAGGGTCTTGCGGTTTGCTGGCAAAATGCGAGGTTTCCATTCGACTCACCCGCTGATGGCGGGATTCGCCCAGGGCACTCGACTTCGCTGCGCTTCGCTCGGAATGACAAACGTAATTATGGAACCACTCCTGGTTTTTAGACGAGCGGAGAAGCGGAGAAAAGAATGAAGGTATTTCACTCTAAATGGCTGCTGGCGGCTGGGCTGCTCGTTATTTGCATCGCACAGCTTCCCGCGCAAGTGCAGCCACCCATTCCGCCACCGGACAAGCGATACAAAGCGGACATTTTAGTCATTGTCGCCCATCCGGACGACGACACTGGAGTTTCCACATACCTGGCGAAAGCTGTGCTCGATGAAGGAAAACGCGTTGCCGTAATCTTCACGAACCGTGGAAATTCCGGGCCGAACGCAGTTGGGATGGAACAAAGCAAGGCGCTAGCCGATGTGCGGGAAATCGAAGCGCGGCGTGCGCTTGCGACGCTGGGAATCACTAACGTCTGGTTTCTGCGCGGTCAGGACACGCCCACCCAGGATGTGTTGCATTCGCTGGAAACGCTGGGGCATGGCGCGGCGCTGGAGGAAGTAGTGCGGATCATCCGACTTACCCGGCCATCCGTGATCATCACGTGGATGCCCGCCTATGTCGCCGGCGAAAACCACGGCGACCATCAAGCGGCGAGCGTGACTGCGGTGGAAGCATTCGATCTAGCCGGAAACCCGACCGCATTTCCGGAGCAACTCGAGGCGCCGCGCCAGCACGACGGCATTGCCAACTATGGCGAGGGGCTGCACCCCTGGCAGGTGAAGAAAATATACTTCTTCTCCGACGCCACCCACCCGGATTTTCTGAAGGGTCACGGCCCGACCTATCTGGCAAGCGATATATCGCGCACGAAAAAGATACCGTTCTCCGACATTGCTCGGCAAATGTGGAAGCAGTACGCAACGCAGATCGATTTCAGCCAGCAAGTGCTGAACTACTTCATCAATTTGCCGGAACACCTTGTCCTCGGCAAGTCCCTGGTACCATCGCCGGTGGATGCGGACGTGTGGACGGGCGTGAACAACAAGCCGATTGGCTTTGTTCCTCGACCAGAATTTACGCCATCGGCCGAAACAGGAATCAGCCTGGAGCTGGGCGGACCCTGGGCATTCTACCAAGATTTCTATCGAGCTCACGGATTGAAATCGATGGAACACCTGGTGGACCCGCCGCAGAGCGCATTGAGCGCCGACCGCCAGTTATGGGTGCCATTGCTGCTCAAAAACGGGTCGTCTGCAGCCGCCGATATCACGCTGCACGCGGATATGCCGAGCGGATGGTCAGGAAACACGGAGGACCGCGTCTATCACCTCGATGCAGGCGCTACTTATCCGATCGAGCTTTTTCTCACGGCACCGGCAGGTTCCACAGGCAAGACGCCGCAAATGCTCAGATGGACGGCGAGCGAAAATGGCGCTCCGGTCGGGAAAGCGAAATTGCTGGTTTACCTTGAATACAACGACGTCCCCCAGTAGCGGGGATGGCAGTAGCTTGGTTGAAAGTTATTTCCAGCGAACCGCTAGAATTCAGCTATGGAGATCAAACGCATCGGCTCGCAACCTTCAGGCAAAGGCCCGGCAGACTGGTTCACTGGCGCAGTACGGATTGACCCGCTTTTTCAGGCACCTGACCCGGCACGTGTCGCCGGCGCCAGCGTTACGTTTGAGCCGGGAGCGCGTACCGCCTGGCACACGCATCCGCTGGGACAGACCTTGATCGTCGTGGCGGGATGTGGATGGATCCAGCGGGAAGGCGCCCCCGTAGAAGAAGTTCATCCGGGAGATGTGGTTTGGTTCGCACCGGGAGAGAAACATTGGCACGGCGCTGCACCATCCACTGGAATGACTCACATCGCGATTCAGGAACGGCTTAACGGCAAGGTCGTGGATTGGATGGAGCACGTCAGCGATGAACAATACCGACGCTGAATCCGGATTCACGCCGACTCGCCTTTGTTCATACACTGCGGCACAGGATGTGTTGTCGTCCTGAGCGGAACGGAGTGGAGAGAAAGACCTTGCGTTTCGCGAGCAAGCCGCGAGATCCTTCGGTCGCCGCGGCCACCTCAGGATGACAGACATGTTTTTTGCGGGATCGCCGCAGCAACGAAAATCCCTTAGTTTCCAATCTCACTAACTTCAGGAGAGCATCGCGAGTGTCGAAGAAGAATTTCTGGCTTGTACTCTCCTTGTTGACAATGGTTTCGGCGGCGTTGTGCCAGACCGGTCAGTGGACCACCTTCGGCCATGACTCGCAGCGGTCGGGTTTCGCCAGCGATGAGCATGCGTTTTCGCCATCCAACGTGTCCAAGCTTGGCTTGGAATGGAAGACGGTTGTTCCAAATAAGCAACTTTTCCTGAACGGATTGACGGCGCCGCTGGTGGTGCGCGGAGTGAAATCATCGGACGGAACGGAAAACATTGTCATTGTCGCGGGAAGCTCCGACCATATCTTCGCTCTGGATGCGGAGACAGGAAGCCTCCAATGGAAAAGAGATTTCTCCGCGAACCAGCCGCGACCTGAAGGAGGCGATTGGCTTTGTCCATTCGCCCTGAACGATACGCCAGTGATCGATAGCGCCGGCGGACGGGTATTCGTGATCGGCAGCGACGGTCGCCTGCATACTCTCGCGCTATCCGACGGACATCAGGTGATGCTTCCGGCCCAGTTCGCGCCACCGTATGCCAAGACATGGAGCCTCAACTACTCGGATGGAGTACTTTACACTTCAATTTCTCAGGGATGCAACCGCACCATGTCAGGGGTGGTCGCACTCGACCCGGACGTTCCCGGGAAGCCGGTGGTCCGGTTTTACAGTACTGTCGTCGGGGGCGCGGGCATTTGGGGGCGTGGCGGACCTTCCATCGGCTTCGCGGGATTCGTCTACGGTGCGACGGGCGACGCACCTTTCAATCCAGATGCAAATGAATATGGCGACACCGTCCTCAAGCTTTCTCCTCGTACTCTCCAACTTGCGGGGTACTATACGCCCACGATCTGGCAATATCTGACGCGGCGCGACCTTGATATGGGAGCTTCAACTCCGGTGATCTTTCGCTGGCGGGATCGAGTGCTGACAGCAGTCGGCGGTAAGGAAGGTGCCATTTACGTTACCGACGCAGCCGCCATGGATGGCGCCGATCACCAATCGGCTGCGTACATCTCTCCGCGATACACCAATGCGAAGCAGACATTCGAGGGAAGCGGCATCTGGGGCGAGATGAGCGTATGGAAAGACGACGCCGGTCAAACCTGGCTGTATGTTCCTTCCTGGGGAGAGCCGACCGAAGTGGCACGGTTTCCAAAATCATACGGACCCGTGAAGCAAGGCAGCATCATGGCATTCAAAGTCGTGCGCGGAGCGAATGGCAATCCTATTCTCCAGCCAGCGTGGATTTCCTCCAACATTGCGGTGCCTGATCCGGCGGCCATTGCAGGAGGTGTACTTTTTGTTTTGGGAACAGGCGAGGACACGCAGCAGGTGGTGAATGGACAAATCGGGCAACTCCTCGGAGATCGGCAATCGCGCGCTACCGGGCGCGCGATTCTTCACGCGCTCGATGCGCGCACAGGCAGGGAGCTCTGGTCGAGCGGCGACACGATTACAGGCTGGACGCACTTTTCAGGACTTGCCATTGGCGACGGCAAAATTTTTGTGACAACTTACGATGGCGCGGTTTATGCATTTGGATTGCGCGCTCCGGGGGCGGGCGCAGCGCGCGTGACTGTCGTCGCCGCGCCGTCAAGTACGATTGCCGCGACGCAACCGAACGCGCCAGTGAAAGCGATGAGCGTTCCGCGGTGTGGTGCAGCGAGCGTCACCTTCAAACAGCGCTGCGCAATGTGCCACGGCGCAGACGGGAGAGGAATTGCGCAGGGCACACCGAATTTTACCGATTCGGCGTGGCAGGCAAGCAAGGGCGACAAGGTGCTGCTGGATGCGTTGAAGAATGGCACTGAGGGAGGTATGCCGGCCTTCGGCAGCGATTTGACTTCACAACAAATCGACCGGTTGGTTCATTGCGTGGTGCGGGGTTTCGCAAGATAGCGCCCGGCGAAGACTGATCTTACACGCTAGAGCAAAACCAGGGATACTGTACCCTGTCTGGCCCTGTTCAAGGTCGCCGCTCCCTGGTAGTCGCGTCGACTGGAGCGATGTGGCTTCGAGATGCATCTTCCTTGGTTTTGCTATAGCTGTTTTCCGTTCACTACAACCGCCAAGGCATTCGGACTGCTTATGGCGTAGGGCGATCCCGGAGCCGGTGCAATGCTGGTTGGCGTAATCGTAAACACGTACAGCTCGTCTTCCTCATCACTCAGCGCAAAAAGATGGTTGTTGTTGTCCCATTGGATTTGATCAATCTCTGCTGTTGTAAGTACCCCACTGTAGGGAGTGATCGGATTGGCCCCATCGAAGTGGAATACCTGTAATCCATTGTTTCCTGCTACAGCAAGAAGTTTACCCGACGGGGAAATATTCAGATAATTGGGGGTTACGTTCGGATAAGGCATATTTTCCGCAGTACCAATCGTGGAAAGGTTCCCTTGACCGTCCACGGTGTAGCTGGCAAGCTGACGCTGAACAGGAAAACTTTCCACATCGCCGTATCCAACTGCCGCTGCTAAATGGTTGGTTGAATCAGCGGTGAGATCGAGTGGCGTATAGTTATCAGGGGACGACACATGGAATGTCCAGTTTTGCATTTCTCCATTGCTTCCCAGTTTGTATCCAGAGAATCCACCGGCCCCGGGCGGATTGCAACAGTCAAAATCACCTGCCGCATAAGCGAAGGTATCACTTGCGGTGATGGTCGGCGCTTGAATTAGCCCCGGGTAATTCCCCAAACCAACGCCTATGCCATTGCCTCCAGTCATTATGCTGCCGTTAAAAATCAGATCGCCTGAGTTTGTAATATTGAATGTTTGAATCGAATCAGGACAATCGCCCGAATAAATATGAAATACAACATACAGATTTTGCCCGCTATGGGACAGGCTCGCCAGACCCCTCGTTCCCGGGCTATAACCATCGCAGTTACCACCCCCGGGGTAATCTTGTGTATCGATCTCCGACGCCTGCCCGCCGATCGCTCCGTTCGAGGCAACATGGTATGAATAGGCATAATACGTGGCTAGGGTAATAAGGTAGTTTCCGTTGCTGCCGATCAGGATGCCCGCAGGAGTTGTGAAGGGCGAGCCAGATACCAGGGTAAGCTCTCCGTTCGCCGCTGCGTCATAAACGTTGATACCATTTGTCGTCCCGACGTAGACGTAGGTAGCTTCATTCGGTGCGCCGATAGCTTCATTCGGTGCGCCGATAGCTTCATTCGGAGCGCTCCCAGCGCAGGATAATCCTGCCGACAGCAAGGCAACGCTAAGGATGAGCTCGAAGCACCTGACTGCGTGGTTCATGTTGGGCTCCTGACCATGTTTCTGCTGGTCTAGATGTTCGGTGCAGGGGGGCGAGCGTAACCTACCAAGCGCGCTTCGAATGGAATTGAACACTAGAGGGATAGGCCAGATCCACTCGGTCGCGACCTGCTCCTAGATGCGCAGGTGGAAGGGGAAGATGCCTGTTTCTCACTTTTTCTGGTCGATTACAGCATCGAAATAATGAGCAAGGCCAATCCAGCAATAAAGAAAGCGAACATGGCCGCGAGCATGACTTTGGTTGCGGTCGATCCGCCCTTCATCTCTTTCCAGACGAACACTCCCCAGATGGCGGCAATCATGGTCCCACCTTGTCCCAGGCCATAAGCGATGGCGGGACTTGCGGCTTTTGAGGCAACGAAGCTGGCCGTCACGCCGATGCCGTTGATCACTCCGCCGAGCGCGCCGATGGAATGGCACTTGAGAGTGCCTTTGCTGAAGTAATCCGCGTAGGCGACCTTGGGTCCCTTGAGCGGGTGCGACATTAGATACTTGTTAAAGACGAAATTCGAAATGAAAGATCCCGCGGAATAAATCAAGACCGCGGAGTAGGGTCCGAACTTGCCTGGGACGAGGTGATGAAAGTCCGGTGAAACGGACCTGAGCACCAGGTAGTAAAACAAGCCCATGAGGATGCCGCCGGCCAGGGCCAGAGAAACGCCCTTGCGAATCTGGCCGGGCGCGCTCGTCTTCCCCTGATGATTTCCGTAGGCGAGCGCGTCGAGAATGATCGCCGCCATTATCAATGCGACGCCGCCGAAAATCAGTACCGGGTTTCCCCTGGGCTGGGCCACATAATTGATCACCACGCCTTCGACGAGCGAGATCCCAATGGCGATCGGGTAGGCCACGGCCATTCCCGCGAGATCGAGCGCGGACATAAATAAAATGTTGGCCAGGTTGAAGACGATGCCGCCGAGGATGGCCCATTCGTAGCTGCTTGCGCTTCCCTGGGCGAGATCGGCGATCAGCCCTCTGCCTTCTGTACCGAACGAGCCGAAGGTGAGGCCAAAAATCAACGGCAGCACTAAATAGCCAACGGCCTGGTCCCAATAGAACAATGAAAATCTATAGGTTGGGGGCTCCATTTTCAGCGTGTTGGCCCACGACCCCCAGCACACCATCGTCAGGACGCAGAGCGCTACAGCAATCGGGTAGGAATGTACGATCATCATTGTGGCTGCCCTGCGCCTTTCACGATTTATCCGGTTTCGGCAATGGAATGCGGTCAGTGAAGCATACGGGTACCTTTACCTGCGAAGTGGCGGCCCGCATGAGCGATGATGAAAGCGGGAAGAAATCCAAAGCGCTGGGTGGATCGCGGGGTACTCGCCACGATTAAAAGCTTTCAAACTCTTGCAGAGTATGCTAGGTTCGCCAAGGAGGCTTGTCAAGCAAACGTTCGCGAAGACTAATTGCAACGGCCAGTGGATAAAAGACCGCCCATGGGTTGAATTTAGGTGTGGGTCCAGGGGCCACGGCAAGCCTTTATAGCAGAAGCGACTCATATTTTTGCAACTCTCGGATTACGCGGCTAGTCCGGTAGGTCGGATACTTCAAGTCGGGTTTTATCGTCTGATATGCTGACTGAAAGGATTTAGACGGGGACGATACACTAACATCGGTTGTCTTTCCGGCAAAAACCGGAGAATTATTTTCATGCTTGATTTTTGCGGGGTGATCGGATTCCAAGCAAAAACCGGGTGATCTTTTTAAAGTGAGGCAGAACATGGCAAACATGAAGCAGATCGCCCAGCTTGCTGGCGTTTCATTGGGCACTGTCTCGCATGTTTTGAATGATACTGCCAAGGTGCGCGAGCCATTGCGCAAGCGAGTGATGGATGCGGTGCGAACCACGGGCTATCAGCCCAGTCAGTTGGCGCGGGGCCTGCGCAGAGACAAAACGAACATTCTTGCGATGATCATCCCGGACATTTTGAACCCATTTTTCCCGGGGGTGGTGCGCGGAGCCGAAGATGTTGCGTTCGCGAAAGGCTATCGCTTGGTGTTATGCAATACCGACAACGATCACGAAAAAGAAGTGGCACATCTGAATGCGCTGGAAACCTACCTGCCTTCCGGGCTGATCGTGATTCCTTCCAGCTACAGCGACTTGACGTCGCAGACTGAATCCTACCGACGAGCGGGTTCAGCGGTGGTTTGCATCGACCGATTGCCCCGCAACTGGAACGGAGACAGCGTTACGATCAACAACGCTGGCGGAGCTTACCATGCTGCCTCTTATCTGATCGAACTTGGACATCGGCGCCTGGCCGCAATTACTGGCCCTCTGGACCTCACGAATTCTCAAGAACGACTGAACGGCTTCAAACGCGCGCTGCGACAGGCTGGTCTGGAAATCGCTCCTGGATGCCTCCAGGAAACGACCTTCGATAAATCGGGCGGTTACGCCAAGACAAAGCTTTTGCTGAATATGTTGCCGCGCCCCACGGCAATACTGGCCTGCAACGATATGATCGCGCTGGGCGCGTTGATGGCTATCCACGACGCGCGTCTCCGATGTCCGGAGGATATTTCATTGATTGGATTTGATGGACTGGATTTGACCGAGATGACGACCCCGCAGTTGTCCTCCGTCTACCAATCCTCTTATCAGCTAGGGGCTGCAGCGGCGCAACTTGCGCTCGACCGTGTAGCGCAAAAGGACATCCCAATTCGGCGGATCGTTTTGAAGACCGAATTAAAGATTCGCGAATCGGTGGCTCCTCCGCCGAAGAAGAAGCAGGCGGAGGGACGAATGTCGTTGCAGGCTTCCCGCTAGAAAGGATCTGGCAGCGAGGCACGACCTCTCCAAGAGCTTTCGGGTTGTCGTCAATACGGGAGAAGAAGGACCAACGGGTCGATCATCTACATGTGCAGGGCGGTCGCCTATGCGCTGGCCGCCAGGATAGAAATCCGCTCACCCACGTTTAACCAATTCGTTCGAGTCGTCTCACCCAAGGAGTTCACGTTTGAATGGCCATTCGCGACCCTATTTCGTGAACATCGAGAGATCGATGCCGGACCCCATAGCCCGGTAGCCGGCGTCGTTCGGGTGAACGTGGTCGCCGGAGTCGTAGTTTGCATTCAGGCGTGTGGGATGCGCCGGGTCGCGGGTGATCTTGTCGAAGTCGACAACGCCGTCGAATGTGCCGCTGGTGCGGATCCATCGGTTGACGGCTTCGCGGACCGGTTCGGCTTTGTCGGTGGCCTCCGGGCCGATGGGCATGATCGTGGCGCCGATGACCTTGATGCCGTGCTCGTGCGCGGCATCGACGATCTGCTTGAATCCCCACTCGAGTTGCTCGGCGGTGATGTTGTCGGCAGGAATCTTACTGTTGCCCAGGCGGGAAATATCGTTGATGCCCTCAAGCAGGATGACATAACGGACATCGCTCTGGGCAAGCACATCGCGATCGACACGCGAGATGGCGCTGGGACCGTAGCCCTCGTTGAGCACGCGGTTGCCGCCGATGCCGTCGTTGAGCACGCCGACATTTTTGTGACTTGCATCGGCCTGCAGGCGAGAGGCAAGAACATCGGGCCAGCGACGATTGGCATTCGGCGTGGCGTGCCAGCCGTCAGTAATGGAATCGCCAAGCGCGACGATGGAGTAGGAGTCGGGAACGGTGGTGACATCGATACCGTCGAAAAAGTACCAGGAGTGGATGGTCGTCGATTTCGAGAGGTCGGGCGCGTTGGCCACGTCGCCCATTGCGACGAAGTTGTCGCCGTTGGCGAGGTAATGAAAGGTTTCGGCGCGCATGACCTGCGGCGGCAGATAGACGGTAACGGCGACGTTGGCGAGAGGGTCCACGTTAAGCGCGACAGGATCGGAGAAGATAGCGGCGCCCGGAGGGACGTTGACGGTGCTGGCGCCACCAAAGGTAATGGCCCGATCGCTGCCAGGCTGGATGGAGCTGCCGCCGGCGCTGAGCGCCACGTGGGCATCGCTGATGATAAGCGGATCAAGTCCGAATTCGTTCGTGAAGCGGATACGCAACTGTGCGCCGCCGGCGGAGACATGGGCGATCTGGCGCAGCGTGACGCCGGAGAGCATGCGGATGCTGCCCGGGACGTCGGCAAGCATGGGCGCAGTTGCCCAGGTGCCCACCCATTGCGGTTTGGGCGCGGACTGGGCGCGGGACGATGCGGCGGGCAGAAACGCGAGCGCAGCAAGAATGGCGACCGCGAAGCAACGTTTAAACATGATTCCTCCAGGATTTGGCAATTGTTCCGGTTGACCAGCGTAGCAAACGGAAGCGATTCGCGCAGCGAGGAATCTTCGACAAGAAAGATGATCGCGCCGGTGTCTGTTTCACCTTTCCGTGCTTCCTAGACGAGAATCGCAGGTTGCTCTCGGCGACGCACTGGACAACCTGATGGAGAAAAGCAAGCCGTAATCCCTCGTCCCCTATCGAATCACGCGAGCTTGTTTCAAGTCCATGAGGAGAGATACCCACATCCCCTGCCCTTTAGCAGTTCTACTCCAGGCGATTCTTTGATTTTCCGCATGGTGCAGACTCACGCTCAACTGAGCACAGCTATGATGAAATTGCTCTAAAACGTGACGTCTCGCACCAATGTGGATAATACGCCTAAAGGTATGCCGGAAAGACTCTTCGCTCCAAACGTCCCCGATTGCGAATTCATTGCTGGCGCTATATCAGATAAATTGCGAGGGGATCTCTTATCAGCCAGGAGGCCCACGCATTCAGTGTTCTGTTCTCCGAGCTTCAGTCCGCATTGTTGAGGGCTTCGTCAATATCGGTCCAGATCGATTCAGGCAGGTCTGTATTGAACCAATCCGCGTTCTGACGCAATTGCGCGGGTGTATTGGCGCCAATCACCACACAAGTAACCGCCGGATGGCGCATGGGAAAACGGATCGCCGCGGCAGCCAGCGGTACATCATAGTCGTCGCAAACTGCGCGCAGCGCCTCGACTCTCATCTCGACTTCCGGGGGCGCGTCGGAATAGTTGAATATTTTCCTTGCATCCTTCGGCGCTGCCAGAACTCCGGAATTATAGACGCCACCGATAGCCAGCGCCACATTACGGCGCTGTGCAAGCGGCAGGAATGTTTCCGCGCCCCTGTCGAGGAGAGTATAGCGCCCGGCAAGCATGCAGCAGTCCAGGTCCGTCTCCTCAAGCGCGTCGCGAATGACTTCCCACTCGTTCACGCCAAGGCCGAAACCTCGGATGTTGGCAGCCGCCTTCAATTCCTGGAGGGCGCGGAAGCCGCCTCCCCTGGTCAGCGCCTCCCAGTGATGGTCATGCCGGTCAGCGTGGACGGCGCGTCCAATGTCATGGACATAGAGCATGTCGATTCGCGCCATGCCCAGGCGCTGCTGACTGTCGTCGTAGCTGCGCATCACGCCGTCATAGCTATAGTCGAAAATCTCTCGGAAGGGCAGGTTATTCCACCATTCGGGAGAAATCGGGCTTTTCGGCGGTTCGGGAGGCAGCTTGCGGCCTGCGCGCTCGGTCGTCATCAGGCGGCCGACCTTGGTGGAAAGGACATGACTCCCATCTTGCTCGCGCAAGACCTGGCCCACCAGGTGTTCGACCCGGGTCAACCCATAGAAAGGCGCTGTGTCGAAATAGCGGATGCCCAGGTCCCATGCCGTCGATAGAACCTCCAGGGCCTGGGCGGTGGGCACATCACAATAAAGGCCAGCCAGGGGGCACGAGCCAAAGCCGAGCGCCGTGACCTCCAAACCTGTTGAGGCGATCTTGCGGCGCGAAGTGGCGGTTACGTTCATTTCATTCCCTACCGCTCAACTCAGGCGGCGTCGCGCAGGATCTCCAGATACTCGGCCTGCGTCGCCTGGCGCGGATTTGTCGCATGGCAATGGTCGCGCAGTGCCGCGCTTGAAATTGCCTCCATCATCGACTCGGTCACGCCCATCTCGCGCAGGCCCGACGGCATTCCAATGCGCCGGCTCAGGGCTGCAATCGCTCGATCGGGAGATCCTCCCATGCGACGGGCAAGCACATCCCATTTCTCGCCGATCGCCTCGCGATTGAACCGCAGGACACCAGGCATCAACACGGCGTTCAGCGTCCCATGATGCAGGTTCAACCCGCGGATGGCGCCCAGAGGATGGCTAAGCGAATGGACGGCGCCCAGCCCTTTCTGAAAGGCCATCGCACCCTCCAGGGCGCAGACCATCATATTTCGCCGCGCCAGCACGTTGCTTCCGTCTGCGACCGCTATCTCAATCGAGGACAAGCCGCAATCCAGACCGTGAAGAGCAATCGCTTCGGCCGGCGGATTGAACGACGGAGCCATGAAAGTTTCCAGGCAATGCGAGATGGCGTCCATCCCGGTTGCCGCCGTCAGTCGCGCAGGCAGTCCATACGTCAGCTCTGGGTCGCAAAGGGCGATGGTCGGCAACATGAACCCCGACAGAATGCCGAGTTTCCGGCCGTCGGCGGTGATGATGAGGGCCGCGCGTCCGACCTCGGATCCAGTGCCCGAGGTTGTGGGCACAGCGATGAGCTTGCAGATATTCCCGTGAATCCGCGCGATGCCGCCCGCAACTGCGGTGTATCGCTCCAACGGCCCCGGATGGCCGGTCAGAAGCCGCACGGCCTTAGCCAAGTCGATGGACGATCCGCCCCCCAGAGCGACGATCCCGTCGCACCCGGCTGCTTTATAGACATCAAAGGCGATATTCACCGCCTCTTCCGTGGGATTGGAGGGCGTCTCGTCGAAAACCACCGCCTTCTCACCAACGAGGCCACACACCTTGCGAACGAGGCCAGAGGCGACCAGTCCCTTATCGGTAGCGATCAGTGGACGTTTAACGCCGATTGCCGCCAAAAACTCCGGCAGGCGAGCAATTTCGCCCTCACCGAATTCAATGCGCGTTAGGTAATTGATCGTGCTCACAAACATTCTCCCGAAATCCACAGCTGCGGAACTTGCAATGTTTTTCTGATGAAGGTTCGAGATTCCAGCGAAGGTACGTGTTTTGAAAATCCAATTCGATCTTCGCACCGAAAAACAGGTTAAGGCGCGCAAAAACGGGAGATCATGCCAGCATTGTTGCCGGACGATAGCCGTTTCGCCAGCTTACCTCGTCCTGTCGCAACGGGACCGCCAGCAACGCGTAATAATTATCCACCAGATAACCTTCATAGCCCTTGAATGTCCCGTCCCACCGCTTCCAATCGGCGGAGAAACCTTGTGCATTCTTTCCTTCGAAGCCGCACTTTCCATAGGCTTCGAGCATGGGAAAAAGAATTTCGTCGGCCTCGGCCTTGCGGCCCAGGTCGTAGAGGGCGGCCAACGTGAAAAAAGCCATTGACGCGGTAGCTCCACCGTTTTCGTAGTTCTGAAAGCCGTCGGAATTATCGGGTTGAGAACCGCAGCCCCAGCGGGCGCTTCTGACAACGCAATCGCCTGGAGCAACCGTCACAAGATTGCCGGGGAGACCCAGGGAGAAGTTTTGAAAGCCAACTTCCTTCATTTTGGCCAGCAGTTTGTCCATGATTGCGTTTGCCTCCGGCCGATCTACCAGCCCGTAGTGGATCGCGATGCCGTTGACCCAGAGAAAATAATAGTCGTGCAGTTCGCCGTCCGCGCTGCGCCATCCCCCGAGTACCCCGGTGGCTGGATCGAAGAAGCATTTGAAATAGGCGGCGCGCAGCTTTTCCGCCGCCGCCAGGTAACGCGCGGCATCGTCGGCTCGACCCACGCGCTTTGCCATCATCGCCATGTTGGGCAGAGCGCGGTAGGCAAGCGCATTCGCGTATGCGTCTTCGTAACCGAAGCCGAGGTCGTCCCACCAGTTGGACGGCAAGAATTCGGGCGCTCCATTCGGATGAGACTTCCAGACCCCCGAATCGCCGCTGACACTGTATTTGATGAGCCCATTGCCGTTGGTATCGGTGGCGAGCATGGCTTCAGCCCACTTGCGTATGCCGGAGTAGTTTTCCTTGAGCCAGGAATCGCTGCTGCCGTCGCGAACACAATCCGAGGCGGCAATGATCATCGACGGGTAGGTGTCGGCGGACGCGCTGGGATAGGCCCAAACAGAGCCGGGCATTCCATAGGCCTTTCCCCCGGCGAGAATTCTATCCAGAGTCTGCTGCATCAGGTCGCACGCCGTGAGACCTTCGGCCAGGGGCGGCGTTAGCGCTGCAATATCGCCGTACTCGTAGTAGGCGAGTGCGCAGGTGTCGCTGGCTGTATTGTTGGCAAGCGCCTGAACGGACGGACTCAGCTGAAAAATGTTAAGCCAGTTGCGACGGAAGGGATCGAAGCGCGAATCGCCCTCGATGCCCCGCACCTTGGGATAAATTGCAGTCACGTCGAGCGTGTAGACGATGCGCTGATGTTCTGCCGAGGCCGCGGGAAATGACAGCATTGCGGTGTCGTCGTAGCGTGAGTGGGTCCCCTGGGTGCGTCGGGACGTATAGGTCAATCCGACAGCGGGGACACTGGAGGTCAGTCGCATGGAGCCTTGTCCCGGAAAGTGCATCAGGGCAGGTGTCGCCAGCAGTTTGTTTTGTCGAATCGTGCCGAGCACGGTGCTATGGACTTGCTTCAAATCGAAATTGAATACGATTGGCAACGGAGCGAATTCCGCGGACCAATTGGAAGTCAGGACAATTCGCGAGCCGTTGAATTCGAATGTCCACGCGGCCGGGGAATCGTTGGGCGCTGCCGCAGGGCGGTACTCAACTTGCCGCGCGCCATGTGAATCGGAAACGGACGCTCTGTAGCCGCCCTCGGATTTCTCTGAGCCGACGATATTTGCGCCACGCCGGGCCTTGCCCAGGCCATCCACATTCAGAGCCACGAACTCCGGCGCGGTCGACGATAACGCGAGTTCCATGTGATTGGAACGGAACCTTATGGCTCGATTTGAATCGTCGCTCAATTC
>JBOGLY010000009.1:0-16985 GCA_050746425.1 Acidobacteriaceae bacterium | reverse complement strand
TCCTGAAGGGTTGGGAATCTCCCGGCGCTTTTTCTTTTGATGGCCCCACGTCAAAGTCATGATCCAGACGCGATTTGACTGAGATTTGGCTTCCACCGATCATTGTCTGGGCTATTGATGACTTCCATCCGGAAAGGGAAAGGACACGTTTATGAGACTGGTCGAACTCGTCGAAGGCAGATCCGAGGCGCTGCGAGTAAATGACATCGCGCCGATCCTCGGTGTTTCCACTCAACAGGTCTACAAAATGGCTGCAAGGGGACAAATCCCATCATTCCGAGTTGCAAACTCCGTGCGGTTCGATCCTCAGGAGTTTGCAATGTGGCTCAGGACTAGGTCTTCACAGCGCTCAATGGTTCCGATTTCGAGCGTACGATCCGCCTGAAAAACCCTTGAGTACCACACCTAGGTCTCTGACCGTTTAAAGATGGTCTTTTTATATCTGAACTTGATGCGTGCCTTTTTGCGCGTGAAGCGCCAGTCGATGAGGATGCGTTTACGGTTCATCTTCCGGGTCCAGGCGTTGGTTTCACGGCGCAAGTCGCGGAGATTGGAGATTCTGCGTTGGCCCAGGCATTGGCGGGAAAACAGGCTAATCTCGATTTCCGCCTGGTTCAGCCAGCTTCCATGTTTGGGCGTGTAATGCACCGTGAACCGCTCCCATAGCAGGCCGCCGGTCCTCTCGCCGGACCGGCCCGCCAGCGCCTTGCGATTATGGGAACTCAGATTGTCCATGACCAGATGGATGGTGTCGGCCTCGGGATAGCTGGCGGCAATCTCCAGCAGATAATCGGCGAATTCCGGCGAGGAGCGGTTGGCTGTCGGTTTAGTAAAGTGCCGTCCCGCTTTGGGCTGAACGCCGCAGAACACGTTGGCCGTGCCGCAGCGCCGGTATTCCGAGTCGCGCCGCGCGACCTGCCCTGGCCGCATGGGCCGCGGCGGACGAACATCGGCATGCAACGCCACCGGTTTCTCATCCACGCAGACCACAGGCTCCTTCTCCGACAGCGGCTTCTCATATAGGGCCAATACGTCTTCCATGCGGGCGATGTACTGCTCATCGAGGTCCGCGACGCACCACATTTTTTTCCCGCCACGGCTTCAGTTCGTGGCTCTGGAGCAGGATGCGAATCGTTTCCCGGCTCACCTGCGCCGCCAGTTTCCGCCTCACCGCTTGCTCGGCGATCAGACGCACGCTCCATCGCGCCCGGCCTTCCGGCGGCGGCCCGCACACCATGGCGACGATCCGCTGGCTCTGACCCGTGTCCAGCGCCGGCGTCTTGCCGGGGCGCGGCTTTTCATACAGTGCCGACTCCAGCCCTTCCTCCTCGTAGCGCCGGCCAATCGCGCGCACCGTCTTCGCGGCTACACCCACGTTGCCGGCCACCTGCGCCGCCCCCCGTCCCCGGTCGAGTTGGCGAAGTATCAAAGCCCGCCGCAGCACCCGCGCCGATTCCCGTCCCTTCCTCAGCATCCCGGCAATCCGCTGCCGGTCCTTCTTCCCCAACTGGACATGCACTCGACGGTAGATTTGCATGCCACCACTATGCGGCCATTTCCACCACCCTGAAAGTGCCTACATAGATACATCTTTACACTGTCGAAGACCTAGTTCAGCATTCGACAAGCGGCTCGGGATGACGAAATTGATCGAGTTCGCGACTGCGCAGAGGGACACGTGTTCCCGCTCATCGACGAACTCTTCGATCTGGCTGAACCGGTATCGAAGTGTTCCGTCGCTCATGCGGATCACCGGCGGATAGAGCAATTTCCGGAAAAGCCATCATAAGCCCAGTCCCTCGTTACGTTCAGCCCTTCGGCCACGTTCTTCGAGGTCGGCAGAGCGTCTTTCCTTGATCTACAAGTCTTCATAGCTAACTTCGGGAGCGATTTCCATCATTGGCGCTCTTGCTTTTCGGTCAAAATATGCCAGCAAACGGCAGGATTCAGATGAAGTAAGGTCGCACAATGACGGAAGATAAGGCCGGAGTAGTCTGCGCCGTCTTCCCATTATTGACTGAGCAGCCACACTCGCGGAGAGACCGCGATCACTCAATACTTTGAGCTGACTTCGATGGGGGTTAATCTGGCCACGATGTGCTCGAATTGAAGATCAAGTGGTCTTTCCGAATCAGAGGAACTAGTGATACAACAAACGCGAGGCATTTTCCGCCGACAGGCTGGCGGTTGGCTTGATACGCGACAATTCAGCAAAAGACTCTGACCGGATCACTCAGCTGGGAGAACCGCGCTGCAACGACTACACGGAACGCCTGCTTGCGTTGGTTCAGGAACTTGAAGCGTTGTGCCCGGAGCCGTTTATCCCGCTGCTGACGGACATTGCTTTGGCGAGGGCACTGACAATGCACCTGGTTCTTCGTTACGGTCCGGAGCGGGGTATCAAAGAAGCGCGAGAGGCATTCGATTCCACACTGGAACAGATGAAACCCGTCATAGAGGCGCTGCCACGGCACACTGAGTGTTCGTGAGCCGCATGTGAGGAACCAGATTCCTTGGAAAGAATATCTCGGACAGAAAGGTCGAGTCGATGAAACGCTATCCCCTCATTGCTATTTCGATTCTTGTCATCTGCATATTCGTTGGTTGCAAGCCGACTCCACCGCAGATCGTCGGAAAGTGGAGCGGTCATAGTCAACTTTCATCGCAAATTTCCAGCACGCCCGGCAGCACGCATATGCAAAGCGCAAAATCAGTACCCGTCCAAGTCACGTTGATAATGAGCCAAAACGGTACTGGGGTCACAGGGGATGCGGCAGTCGTCATTAACGCGGGGCCGCCAGTTCATTTGCCTATAACGGGGGGAGTTATCGACAAGGACGGAAAACTTTCTCTTGAAGCTGACCGGTCTGGCTTTAGCAATGTTCATCTAAGCTTTGCTGGCAAAATTGCAAACGGTCAAATTTCAGGTGATTTGGCGTTGAAGATGGACACCCTCGTTGGGATTGCAGAAAACAAAGGATCGATTACTTTCACGCCCACCAGCTAGTCCCCCCATTTGACCGAAAAACGGGTCCGCCCTACGCTCTCCCCCATGAGAGCCATTGAGGAGGACGGACCGCATGCACACATCCCCAGAAGAAACGCTTTCTGCGCTTGAACGCGTAGGCTATTTCACCGACTCCAAGACCGCGACGACGGTCTATCTTGCCGGTAAAATCCATCGTCCGGTTATGCTCGAAGGACCAGCTGGCGCCGGCAAAACCGAGCTGGCCCAAGCGGTTGCACGAGCCTTCGACGTGCCCTTGCTGCGTCTGCAGTGCTACCAGGGCGTCAACGAAGAAAAGGCAATCGGACAGTACGACAAGAGCCTGCAAGAGCTTTATGTGCTGCTGATGAGCAAGCAGGAACGCGCGCCCGATTGGACCCAAATCAAACGCGAGATCACCAGCCGCGCCTATTTCATGGCCGGTCCGCTGCTCGAGGCAATTGAGCAGGAACAGCGTTCGGTTCTTCTGATCGATGAAGTCGACAAAGTGGACTATGGTTTCGAGGCGATGCTGCTGGAACTGCTTTCGGCGTGGACGCTCTCGATCCCCAAGCTGGGCACGATTCAGGCGACCTCGATTCCTTACGTCTTCCTGACCTCCAATCAGGAACGCCGGCTTGGAGACCCGCTGCGCAGGCGCAGTTTTTATCTCGTGGTCGAACATCCGACACCGCAGCGGGAAGCGGCCATCGTGACCCGACGCACGCCGGAGGCAAGCGAAACAACCCACCGTTTCATCGCCGGCCTGGCAAGGAGTCTACGCGCCTACACGATGGAGAAGCCGCCCTCGATCTCAGAGATGAACGACGTTGCACTGGCTATGCAACTGCTAGGAATCGAACAGGTGCTCCCTGAACACAAAGACATCATCCTGCCCCTGATCGCGAAGACGGAGGGTGATCGCAAGCGGCTGCTGATGAAGCAGGCGTTCGAGAGCATTGTGCGCATCGCAGGAAAGCTTGCCAGTGAAATGCCGCCAGAGCAAGAGGTCGAAATAGAGGCATCGTTGGCGGTAAAGGAGAACGCATGAAATATCTCATCGTTCTCCTCATGGTGCTTCAAGCCGGTCTCCTGTCGGGACAAAACGCTACGGTAAGGAATCGCGAAGCCCGCTACTACGCAGACGCTTACGCGGACCATTTTGGGGTCCCGCGCGCGCTTGTCCGCGCCATTATCGCGCAGGAATCGAATTGGAATCCGAAAGCGGTCTCCAGCAAGGGCGCCGTTGGACTGATGCAGTTGATGCCAGCCACGGCCCGCGGCTATCAGGTACGGGATCCGTTCTCGATCACGGAGAACGTTAGCGGAGGAGTGAGGTATCTCGCCGATCTTCTCCATGAATTTGGCGGCGAGATGCGTCTAGCGGTAGCCGCGTACTACTGCGGGAGCACGCGCCTTGCACAGCACGGACTGGGCTATCGGAATTCTGATGTTATTGCCTACGTCCAGGCGGTTCGACGGCGCTACCAACTTGAGTTGCACGGGCATCCACCTTCCGCATCTCGGCAATACCTCAATGGAAATGGGTGGCCCGGCGTTGCCATAACTAACCCTCATTGCCATGTCAGCTTGAAATGCGGACGCTTAGTCGGCCGTATCATTTTTCTCTTCCCAATACAGCGGTACACGCCAGCCAATCCTCAAATGTCAGAGAAGGAATACTGTGGCATTTATCTTTTCTTACAAGTGAAGCAAAGATGCAGTTAAGGAGTCGAAGTCGCATTTGCATAGTGTCTCCCTTTGAAATCTGTCCCGGCTTCCGGCGCGGGATACTGAATGCATGGCGAAGCGACTCCGCGATCTGAACCAACTGGCAGGTCCGTGTCTAATGAGCGTTAGGCGACTCACGAGTTTACACTTGCTACCATGATGAACACTGCTCTTCCTCGCTGGCTTCTGGCGATTGCCGCAGCCCTAATCCTATTGAATGCCGTCATGCACACGACTGCCTTCGCCCAGGCGCGGGCCGCCGCAGCCGCCTCGAATTTGGCAACCTTCTTCGGCCAGTCGTTCCAGGCGCTCTGGCTCATTGAATCCGTTACCCTGCTGATGCTGGCTGTGGTGTTTGGTCTTGTAGCCGCGCGGCCCGCGATGGCCTCTGGCGCTGTGATCGCGCTGCTGGCCATGGTGCCGGCAGCCACGGCGGGGATGCTCTACCGCTTTATTGGCGGCCGGTTTTTGCCCGCCCATCTGTTCCTGCTTGCTGCGGCATTGGCGCTTGCATCTGGCCTGCTGCGTGCCGCCTAACACGGCACTCAAGCCGACGCTCGCGAGCGCCCCAGGCAGCCGCTAGGCCGCTGTGTCAGCTGCAATTCCGCTCCACCCGCGCCCGCAGGTCGCGACTGCCCCCATCGGGAGCTATGAAGAAATCGCAGGGCTTTCAAACTGAGGCACTATGTGCGTTTGGTTGCCAGCTCGTAAAAAAGGAAAAAGTGCGATACATCTCTTTACATACAAGATTAGAAAACCTGCGGACGACATAAGATGTCTATGTATAATTGGTCTCTTGTCAAGACAGCAAAACTGAAGGACGTGGCTTTACTTGCCAAAGCAGGAAATACGTGGACCACACCTCGGCTAAGCGCATAGCTACCCTTTCCTCAGAGAAGGAAAAGCACGGTACATGGCTTTAGTTATGAGAGCAGGAAAAGCGTGAAGGTTTCCCTAACTCAGCATCTTGTCAAGGAAGGAAATCCGCAGTACATGGCTTTTCTTATGAGAGTAGAAAATGCGGCAACCACAAAACGGCACGCTAGTCTCGCGGAAGAGGATAGGAAGAGGTTGTCAAGAGTTCGACCCCGATTGATTCGACAGCAGATTTGTTGGAAATGCTTCCCGCCATTCGTAATTCTCCGCGCTCGATCTTCTATCTCCTTATAGATAACTTAAGAGAACGGGTTGCTCTCCGATTTACGTCGGTTTGAGCGAACTCTAGAACCGTGAGACTTTCTCCTCGACGGCAACCCCGTCGAGGAGGCAAGTCCATGATTGATTCGTTCATGCGAGCAGTACGCGCCACGCAGAAACAGTTGCAGGCGCTGATGCTCGTGGCTTTTATTGGAGCCGCGCTGGTAGCGCCCGCCGCCAGCGTTGCTCAAAACCTGGGAACCCAACCTGCCACCGGACAAGCTGTACAGGGCCAAACCGCAGCGCAGCCAGAGGGGGCATTTCTCAATGCCGTCAATTGGGTCTGCAACGTGATTTGCCCTGTGGGAGCCGGCATCGCCGTCGTGGCCACAGTGTTGCAATGGCGCAGTGGCCGCAGCTGGCTGCCTTCCGCCATGACCGCCGGGGGTCTGATCTGCGTATCCGGCATTCTGCGGCTCATCGAATACTTCATCGCACAAGGTCAACAGGTGGCGTGAGGGGAATATGCAAACACCACTGGTCTTCCGAGCGATTCTCGGTCTTCTGATGGATCTGGCCATTCCAGCCTCGCTTGGCGCATTCGTCATGGCGGGAATGCGGCTGCGTTCCGAGGGCGGGATCAACTTCGAGGCCAGTGGTGGCTTTTTGAAGTGGCTCTTCTGGGGCTGTCTGCTGATCAGCCTTCCGGGAGTAAGCCAATGGCTGGTCAATGAGGGAGTTCCCGGGGCCTCACAGCTTTCGATCGCCGGCGCGACGAACGCGCCCTACACCCAACAACTCGAGAAAGTCAGCAATGATTTTGTCAACGATTTTCTTATTGGCCATGTGGTGCCGGTGGTTGCAGCTTCGCTGGTGTTCAAGGCAATCCTCGATGTGAACCAGGGATACAGTCCGTTGGCTTCGATCATCGCCGCGCTTTTTCTTCTCGGCATTCAGGGCATCTTCAATCTCGCCACCGGCAGTTGGATGCAGAGTGGCGACGCATATGGGGTGACCGACATGCTGATGCGGGCGTTTGGCTATGCGGCCAACACGATCAGTCCGATCGTCGGCGGATTGGCGCTTTCCGCTGCCATCCTCAGCTATGTCCGTCACCGGCCCTGGGTTGGCTTTGTAGCGAGCGGACTCGCCTTCTTAAGCGTGGCGGGAATCTGGAGCTTGGTCCAACATTTTGCGGGAGTGAACCTATGAAACAGATTGCAGCAACCTTGATCGTCGCGGCGACATTCGGCGCGGGCGCGTATCTGGCTATGGGCAAGCTCATAGAACTCCCATCGGAACCCGCGTTTTGCAGCATTCCGCTGAAACTCGCGGTCTATTGCGAGAATTGCGAGACAATCTCGAACTCCCGGCCGTATCGCTGCGGCGTATGCGACAGCGAAGCGGTCGTGCGCGTGGAGCCGGTCTTCAACCGCAACCCCGAACCTCCCGCTACCGCCGCAGTCCCCCTGAAACTCTCCGTCTTGCGCGCTGTCGGAGCCTGAAACCTCCGCCGGGCGCGCTCCTTCTACAAACCGCATTTCAACCTGTGAGGGTACAGCTATGCCTCTCAACGCCCGCTTTCATCGGGGTACTTCGCCGTCGTTCTGGCGTGGATACCACCGTGCTCAATTCAGTCTGGCCGCCGCCTGCATGAGGAACTCGTCTCCGCAGGTTGGCCGGGAATCCAGCGTCGCCGAGTTGCTTCAGGAATTTGAACGCACCAAGACATCACCGACAGCGAAATACGTCTGTGTCGAGAAATTCTAAACTTTTGGTAGTCTAGGCAATGGTTAACCTCATTATGTTCACTGAATTGAGTTGATTTGCCGATTGTCTGAATTGCGCGTTATTGTAACGCAATTTAGCTGCTATTTAATCGGCAATGTGCTACCATTGTTTCATGGTTGAGGAGAACTACCATGGCTCTTCTGTCACCCCTGCCGAAGCCGGATATGGTGGCTCACAGAGAATCGCTGGTGCTGCCCATGCCCGAGCTGGTCGCCCAGCTTGCAGACATCGTTGGTCGAAAACTCACCGCTTACATCGCGGGAGTCAAGGACACGCGGGCCATTGATCGCTGGATCGAGGGGAAGCAGCTCTACGGAGATGCGGAACAGCGCCTGCGGTTCGCGTATCAGGTTGCCAGTACGCTTCGTGAACATGACTCCCCCGCGGTCGTTCAAGCATGGTTGATGGGCGTGAACCCCGAACTCGGCGATCGGGTGCCGCTTCGGTTGCTGCGCGACGGAGACCTTGATCGTGTGGCTTCCTCCATTCTTGGAGCCGCGCGGGCCTTTCTCGCTGGAGGTTAGCCATTCCCACCACAACCGCGGAAATATTGCCAAACCGGACTCCCCAAGGCCCAGTGTATCGTTTAGGGCGGCTTCCTCACCCCTGGGAGCCGCCCGATTGGTCGAAGGCTCATAGCGACCGAACCTTCGGAAACCGCTTTGACGATCCGGAAGGCTATTATCGCGTTCTCTATGCGTCCAGCCAGCGGCTCTCCTGCTTCGTGGAAACGCTCGCCCGCCTCCGCCCGGACCTGACACTGCTTGCGGAACTGAAGGAGATCGACGGAACGGACGACTATTTCCCCATCGGCGTTGCGTTGCACGATTGGTTGAAAGCCCGAATTGTCGGCAAGGCATCGGCGACAGGGCGTTATGCAGATATCTACTCGAGTGGCTGGGTTGCGTACCTTCGGCGAGAGCTTGCTGGAGAGGCTCTCCTGCTTGGTTTGAAGGATATTGATGCAGCGATCCTGCAACAGGGAGCGCCACGCAGTCTGACGCAAATGGTTTCGCTCAAAGCATATTTGCGGCGACTGCAAGGTATTTACTACCGTTCCCGCTATGGTCACGACCTGGAGAACTGGGCAATTTTTGAGCCTTTTGCGATCTCGGATGTGGTCGTGGCGCCTGCCTTGCAGCCTGACGATCCGGACTTTCTGGCCGCCTTGCAGCTTCATCATCTCTCGTTCTAAACTTTCGCCGCGATAGAAAAACCGAAGCTCCTGTTTAATGAGCGAAATGGCCTGTTGCCAACAATTGAAAATCAGGCTAGACGCGCCCACATGACTGGTTTCTCTCCGTCGATGAGTGAGTTGGCGATGATGCGCTCATTGAGAACGGCGGCGGCACTCCGCATGAGGTTTCCTTTTAAAATCCGAGATTCGCTCGCCAGACGTTCCCGCTAACGGCGGCCGGCGCGCTCGGACCCAGCTCCGACAGGAACGGACTTGCCGGGAGGGACGCCATCCCGTTTGGATTGCCGGAAGGAACCAGCATGCCCATCTGCATTGCGGCCTTTCTCTGCATGCGGACGGCGCTACTCATCACGAGTGTCTCTGTGCTTCGAGTTAGACCTACATAGAAGAGACGCCGTTGTTCCTGCCATTGCCGATTTTGCTCCGCTATCGGCGCGCTGAAATCGATGCTGGGCAAGACGCCGGAAACGCATCCAGCAATAATTACGAGTCTAGCGGTCAGGCCCTTTGACTTGTGTAAGCTCATGATACGAATCGATGAGCCTTGCGTGCCGGGTAGCTCGGGCTGCGTGATGTCTGAGCGCAATTCGTTCAGAAGATCCAGCGGTGTTTGAATAGTTGGCGCGATTAGCAGTGCGGCTTGCCGCAACGCGGAGACCTCGGGTATTCCGTCCGGAAACAGCGCATTCACGAGCTGTGGCATCGATAGTGGCTGCAACGACGCAAGCCGCTGCTTCAGAGCTTCATAGCGCGCCACGACGTCAGTCGTATAAGGAAGACTATGGTGTCCCGTTGTCAGGGCTTCGAATGCGTCGCGCGGGGAAAGACCGCTCCCTTCGCAATACTGTCGTACCCGAGCGTATGGAAGTCTGCGACAATCTTGTCGACCTTCGCCGATCCAATACCGGAGAGCCGGTCTGTCTTCTGGATCGACAAGCAGCGATAACAGGGAGAACGCTTCCGCGGCGCTCGAACTGTTTAGAGCGTCTTCCAGGTAGAAACTTTCCGCGGACCATGTCCGATTTCTTTGCTGCGCTCTCGAATTCAAAGCATCCTTGATCCCGTTTCCGATCGCTCGGCGGTTAGCAAGTACCAGCACCTCTCCTGCCGCCATGCCGGGATGAGATCTGATGTACCAGTCAACATAATCGGCAACGGTTTCAATCTCGTCGTTAATGGTTCCGTGCTGCACGATATAGACATTCCCTTCACCATTTGGCGGGTATGCGTTCAGGACCTTCGGATCCAGGCGTTGGTTGTGAGCAATAAGAGCGTTTGCAATGTGAACGATGCGCCGAGGGCACCGGCGGCACTCTGTTAATGTAGATCGACTGATCTTCGTCGCCGACAACGGTGACGGCACTCCCGCCACTGATCGCGTCGATGAATTCCTGATCGGCACGATTGAGATCCTGATATTCATCGACAAGCACGTAGTCAAAATGAGGAACTTCTGGATGGGCGGGATTTTGTCTTACGAAATCCAGCGCAAGGGGGACGACTTCGCCGATAAGCATGGCCCTGTGGAAGATAAGCCAGCTATGGAGTGCCTGAGAAAATGCAAGTTCCACCGGGTCTGAAGGGAAACCGGGTTGGTGGTACTGCAATCTCGCCCAATAGGCATCGAATGCTTCGATCAGCCTTTTGACTTCTCTCTTCCCGCCGAATTGCTCCTGAAGGTCGCAAATCAGCGCGTCGGGTTCACAATTCATCAGAGGGCGCGCAACACGGCCCAACGATTGAAAGACCGCCGCCCTACTTAGCAAGCCGAAGCACAGCGAGTGTAGTGTCTTCGCTGAGACTTGATCGGCACCTGGTACACCAAGCGCGGCTAGCTTCTCGACGAGGTCGTTCGCCGCAGTGCGAGTAAACGTGACCGCCAAAATCCGATTTGGCTGCGCGCCTTCTTCGAGCAGGCGGGCTATGCGTCGCATAAGTGCAAAGGTTTTGCCAGTACCAGGACCAGCGACGACGCGCATCGGCGTTCCAGGAAACGACGCGATATTAAGAGCTGTTCCAGTAAGTCCTGAATTCCAAGGCATTTCAGCTATTTTCGCATAGTGCCACGTTAGGGATGGTGCAGCATTTCTGAAACGACCTCCCTCGAAAGTTCGGCTCAATTGCCGAGATCAGGGCGAGTCACTCATCGAGTTCTTCGGCCTGATCAACGTCGAGTAGGCCCTTGTCCGTAAGACCGGCTATCCGGCCGATTGTCACTTGATTTCACAACAAAGCGGCCAAAATATACTTTAAATCACAGCATCTTCTCTGCTAAGCACAAGGAGTCCACATGGCCAGGAATGTTGCCCGTCTAAAGATGGGTTATTACCCATTGCCTGAAAGCGAAGCCCTCAAGATTCGCGCACTCCTCAGTTTTCCTGGTCGCATTACAGTGATCGATCCATGCGTCGGAAAAGGAATCGCTCTGCACCTGATTACAAGCGGAGCTGAGGTGGAGCGTCACGGCATCGAACTGGATGCGGGACGTGCGCGGCAGGCGCGCGCCACAGGGATCAATGTAATCCAGGGAAACGCTTTCGACGCTCATGTCAAAGCCGAATGCTTCTCGCTGCTTTACCTCAACCCGCCCTACGATTCCGAGATCGGCACCACAGGAAATAACCGGATGGAACGGATATTCCTGGAGCATACCTACCGCTGGCTGGTCAACGACGGCGTGTTGGTGATGGTGATTCCGTTTGAACGCCTCCATGATTGCGGCGGGGTGCTCAGTTCCTACTTCGCCAAGCTCAACATCTACCGGATGACGGATGAAGAGTCGGTGCGGTTCCGCCAGATTGTGGTCCTCGGCATTCGCCGTCATGTGCGCGGCGCTGCGATCGAAGAGAACCGGCGATGGCTACAGCGAATCAGTTTCACCGGCGGCATCAGCACCCTGCCAGAACTGAACCCGAGCACTTGCCCTTTATACAACGTTCCCAAATCGACGAATGAAGCAGTGCTTGAATATCGCGGCCTGCCCTACGACCTATTGGAGGACCTGCTCCCGCAATCGAGCGCATGGAAGCAGGCGGCACCGTTCCTGATGCCTCATGAGGACGTGGCCACCGGGCGTCCGATTACGCCGCTGCACGGCGGCCATGTCGGACTGCTGTGTACGGCCGGACTGCTGAACGGAGTCTTTGGAGACGGCGAGGAGCGGCATATCGCCCGCTGGCGGTCGGTAAAACATGTGAGCGTGTTCACCGAAGAGGACGGCGATACGAAGATCACACACCGGCGGGAAAAGTGGTCCAACGAATTGCGTGTTGCCTATATCGATGGGAGAACGCTCAAGCTCACGGAGACAGCTCAGCAACCGGAAGGGGATGGCGATGGAGAATGCTCACCTGCGGCTAGGGCGGCTTGAATATGAGCGGTTGACAGAGAAGATCGCGACGCGCGTCCGCGTGCGGGTCGACCGCTATATTGGGCAAGATAGGCAAGCCCATCTGCTCAGCGTCTTCGGCAGCGACTCCGACGTAGGCGCAATTACCGCAGCGGTGCATGACAGAGCAACCTTGCTATGACGGCCCTCCGCTGCCAACGCTGGTAGTGGCGTTCAAGGAAGGCGATGCCATCGCGGCCTGTTTCGACGAGGAAAGCCAATACATGCTGGAGGTCACTTCGGAACCGGCAATGTGTGTGGTGTTTTCGCCGCATAAACCCGAGGAAGTCCAGCATGCCGTGCGGGTGGTGGGTCGATTTATTGCCATCAACTGCGAGGTCTACCGGTTGGCGGAAGAATTGAGAGATTGGGAGAAACGCCATGCGGGTACAGATTTCGATCGGGGAGAACCACCGCTTCGCGCTGCGTGAAGCGTTGCTGGTCTATCGGGACAATCGGACGACCTTCATCACCAAACACGAGGTGGCCCCCCGGGAAGATGCCCCGCCCACTCTGGGTCCGGCACAACCGCTCACCCTAGCCTTTATCGAATCGCTGGTGCGTTCGCTGGGAGGAAGTAGCGCCGTCGAGGTGTTGCCCGAGAACGTTCTTGCCAAGGGTGACCGCGTGATCGCCTGGTGGACGCCGGCGCAGCGCCAGCAGATGTTCTATGAAAATGCCGAAGGGAAAGCTGCGGAGCTAAACGGTTGCGTCTTTCCTCAGCCGCCGCTCGTCTGGCGGGTTTCGGATGGCGATTTGAAGATCCGGGCGCTTACGTACAATAAACGCCCGAATGGCGCGACTCATCTGGCGGTGGCTCCTTTCTGGAACCTCTCCGACAACGGGCGCGTCTGCACTGGCACGATGCGCCGGCCCGACGGCGCCTCGGTGGCGACGATCCCCGCCTGGGAGCAGGGCTTTTATGAGAGTGCCTTCACGCATGCGAATGTCGGTAGGCTGACGCGGCATGCGGATGGTTTCGAGGGACTCTGGGTTGCGCTTGCCGGAAAGCGCATTCCCTTTCCTCTTGAAACCTTGATCGTGCTGCCGGAAACACTGGCGCAATTCGCGCGCGGCGAGAGGTCCTAGCATGCGAATCGAGCATACCCTTCCCGCAGACTTATTCGTCCATCGGCCAGTGCGCATTCTGGTCGTCGGAGCCGGAGGTACTGGCAGCGCCATCCTGATGGGCCTGCCGTATCTCGACCAAGCGATGCGGGTTTGGGGACATCCGTATGGTCTGGACGTCGTCATGATGGATGCCGACACCGTTTCCGAAACAAACTGCGTCCGGCAGCCATTTTCCGTTTCCGATATCGGCCAGAACAAGGCGACGGTCCTGATCAATCGCATCAACCTGTTCTGGGGCACAAAATGGTTGGCGGAACCGACCTCCTTTGATGAGCGCAGGTTACGGCGAGGCTATGACACCTTTCCGGATTTGCTTATTGGGTGCGTCGATACGCGGGCGGCCCGCAAGACGATCGACCAGGCACTCACGCAATCGTTGAACGGGACCGCCTACTGGCTCGATCTCGGCAACAACGCAGCAAGCGGCCAGTACGTCCTCGGCCAGCCACTGAACTCGCGCAACCGGAGGAAGGCCGGCCGACTGCGCACAGTCAGTGAGCTGTATCCCGAGATCACCGACATCGCGGCTGGCGAAGATCCGCTGCCCAGTTGCTCCGCCATCGAAGCACTGGACCGGCAGGAACCTTATATCAATCAGACACTCGCCTCTAGTGCCCTTGCCATGCTGTCGAGACTGTTCCGCTATGGGAAGCTCACCCACCACGGAGCTTTCTTCAATGCGGAAACAGGTCAAATGACCGCGCTGCCCGTTGATCCCGTCTTGTGGGCAAAGACACGGAAACGTTCGCGGAGGCAGCAACCAAAACCAGGCGTGCTGCAAGGTGCTGCTGAGTCGCAGGACGAGTAAATAGCACTATCCATCATTCATTGTTACAAGAGGAAAACACATGTTTAAAGAACTCGCGCCACTCCTGCGGCAGCGCTCTGTCCTGCTGACCGTTACCCACATCGAAGAAGATCAACTAAGAATCAACATTGTGCCGAAGAAGATCGCCGACGGCGGGGGCGGAGAATTCATCCTCAGTGTCGAGACAGGCACGATCAGCCATGAGTCGTACTACATCGTGATCGAGAAATCCTATAACGACTCGGAGACATACTGATGGCTCACCCACTTGAGCATGCCAAATCAAGCGCGCGGAATTTTGGTGGAGAACCGGCGGACTACCTGCTCCTTCACGATTGGTTCGATGAATCAAAGCGCTACGTTGCCGATTTTCGGCATCGCGCTTTGCGTCACCACGCCGAGGGGATTTTCCTGGCGGAGCGGATCTTCGGACACTCCCTCATTAACAGCGATGGCAAGGAAGTTCCTGTGCGCTATATCGGAGAACGGCACATCCGAGAAGACCTGGGGCGTATTCCGTCGTTTCAGGACTGGATCACAGAGATGCCCATTCGACCGTGGATGTACGGGCAGCGCCTCACGATTCGAGAAGAATT
This sequence comes from Acidobacteriaceae bacterium, assembly GCA_050746425.1. Classification (GTDB taxonomy): domain Bacteria; phylum Acidobacteriota; class Terriglobia; order Terriglobales; family Acidobacteriaceae; genus JAKAAZ01. The sequence goes on along the minus strand of JBOGLY010000009.1, from coordinate 2,219 downwards.
GTAACCGCGCGGCCATTATGCGGCTTGGAAGAAGGAGAGCATTCCATGACCTCTCGTATCGGAATGTGGTATGTCACGGGTCCTGCGGATCGCAGCGACGTGCCCGCCGACCCTGAGTTTTGTGTTTACACAGTCGTTGAAGACGTTGCGGACGTTCCCGGGTGCGTCATGGTCGAGAACCTGGCCAAACAACGATTTCCAGTTCCTGCCGAACTTATAGACGAAATTGCCTTCCGCGATTAGCCATGGCTTCACTCATCCCGTGAGCACGCAGGGGCCTGGTGTCACTGCGGTCTAACAGAATGCTTGAGCGTCGTTATTAACTTTGGAGGGTGGTGGCAGCTTCGTCGATCAGTGCTGTCACTTCATCCGGCCTCGACGCAAGTGATGCATGGCTTGCTTCCAGCGTGATGATTTTTTTCGCGCCGAGGCGTTTAGACATCATCGTCTCGTTTTCAGGAGCGATCATTCGATCATTGCTTGAAATCTGATACCACGACGGCTTATTCTTCCATGCCGGCGCGGTAATCTTGTCCCCGAACGTGCTGGCAAGCGGAGCTTTTTGAGTAACCGCCATGACCAAACCTTCTTCTGCCGTCAGGTCCTGGCAAAAACTCTCATGAAACTTGTCCTGCTTGATCCAGAGATACCCGTCGCTGTCGGGCGCTAGGTTCGACGCTGCCGCCGGAGGGTTGGAGGCAGTGATTCCGCCGGGGCTTTCTCCATCATCGGGGGCGAAAGCCGCGATGTACACCAAGCCGATCACGTTGGGTTGATTGCCAGCCTGGGTGATGACTGCCCCGCCATAGGAGTGTCCAACCAGAAGCACTGGCCCCTTCTGCTGCGCAATCATCTTGCGTGTACGCTCAGCATCATCGGCGAGGGAGGTTAGCGGGTTCTCCACTGCAAAAATCGATGTATAGCCTCTTTTGTCCAGACGGGCGATAACTTTGCCCCAGTGCGCAGCGCCACCCCAAAACCCATGGACCAGAATGACGGTTGGTTTGATTGTCATTTCCGAAATCTCCTTTCGATGGACTGACGCATCTCTTGGATGCATCAAGGCTCCCCCTGGGACGCCCAAACACCCTGCCGCATCGCCCGTCACCTCCTGTTTACAACTCTATTCAAGCAGAGTGTGGATTGGGGACTTGTGCAGAGATTCCCTTGCGAAGATGAGAAAGAGAGTGTTCTATGCGTCCGATACAGGAGCATCCAGGCCAATATTGGAAGACTGACGATGAGGCAGCGCTCTGGTTCGATCAAGCAGGACCAGAGCCGCCACAGACGATTCGTTGTTACAACATGCAGGACCATCTCAACAGCGGCGAAGCGTGCCAGGTGCCCGTGAGCTGCCTTGAATTCCTGGCCGCCGGTATCTTTGGCGAAGCACGACTTTGCTGGGCGGATTCCAGGACCAGATGGACGGGGGAGAGTTATCGCTACGGCGTATATTGCAATCCCTCCGGCCTTTACAAAAACGGAATTGTCATTCTCGAGCGGCACGGCGGGGGCATGTTCGGCTATGTCTTCGATAGCTCAACCGCGGGTGAGACGTGGGGACACATCGCGAGTACGTTCCCTCCGGAGATGGTCTGGAACCTTTGCCACCAGATAGCCCGCGGATATAACGCCGCAAGAGACGCCGAGCGATGCAATTTACTCCGGGCATTCGCCGAGGGGCGTGTGAAAGAGCGGCGAGCCAATAACAGGATTCATGTAGAGATCGCCGGCCCCTTGCTCTCGCTGACAAGTTGACCCATCTGCATCCGCGACACGCCCGCTGTTCGTCAAGCGGATGAGATTCCGCACGGATGCTAGATTCGGCACTCCGGCATTCTGTTCTTGAAATCGCAGGAGAGAACCAAATGTCTATTCGATGATGGTGGCAGAGGCGCAGCCTGATATAAAGAGCAAACTGGGGATTGCATCACCCGTTCGATCGTCATTGTGACCGGCAAGCCGCATCGGGAAGTCTAGGATGCGCTCAATGCGTTCGGGAAGTTGGAGCGCACGGACAAGCACAAGAAGAGAAAGTCTACCAGCCGTACTGGGTGCATGAGCAACGCTATCGGCGCTATATACCAAATTGCTTGGATGGCGTTGGACGCCCACGATGACCATTGGATCAGGATGTAAAATATCTCTGCGTCGGGGCTGATTGCTCGTCAAGGTCTCCGGGCACCTCGCTGTAGTCATCGACAGTCTCATCCATGACA
>JBOGLY010000008.1:0-17849 GCA_050746425.1 Acidobacteriaceae bacterium | reverse complement strand
CTCGAGATCCCCTTTGAGATATTAGTGGTATTTTCCACAAATTTGGACCCTTCCCAGTTGCTGGATGACGCCGCCCTGCGGAGAATTCACACGAAGATCAAAATAGGCGCGGCCTCCGACGAGCAGTTCTGCGAGATTTTTCGCCGAGTCGCCGACGAGTATCGTCTCGAATACGATCCGAGCATCCTCCATCACATCATCGAAGTGATCCGGAGCCACTCCGACCTGCTGCGTCCCTGCTACCCGCGCGACATCATGAACCAGATATGCTGGTCGGCACGATATGAAGACAGGAAGCCGCAGATCGATCGCAACACAGTAGCGCGCGCCGCCGAGGCGTATTTTGTATCGAGTTCCTAGCGGAAATTTATTCTGAGCCGTTCGTCAGTCGACGAAAACTTCAGGTCTGCCTGCGATTCTGCCTTCGAATCTGCGCTATCTCTTCCATGCGCTGTTGCAGCATCTTCTCGCGGCCGCGATCGGTCGGCTGATAATATTTGCGCCCAATCAAACCCGGCGGCAGGCAATCCATATCGGAGACAGCGCCGTGTTCGTCATGGGCATAGCGATAGCCTTTGCCGTAATCGAGCGACTCCATCAGACGCGTGGGCGCATTGCGCAGATGCAGCGGCACCGGTTCCGCGCGCGTCTGTTCCACATCGCGAGTGACCTCGCCGTATGCCGTGTAGAGCGCGTTCGACTTGGGTGCGAGCGCGAGATACACAGCAGCCTGCGCCAGCGCCAGATCGCCCTCCGGGCTGCCAAGGAAATCCATCGCGTCGCGGGCGGACAGCGCCAGGTTCACCGCTTCCGGAGCGGCGAGCCCAACGTCCTCGGATGCCATGCGCACCAGGCGGCGCGCCAGATACATGGGGTCTTCGCCGGAGCGCAACATGCGGGCCAGCCAATAGAGCGCCGCATCGGGATCGCTGTTGCGAATCGACTTATGCAGGGCAGAGATAAGGTTGTAATGTTCCTCACCGCTTTTGTCGTAGAGCAGGGTTTTCTGCTGCACGGCATCGGCAATCAACTTGCCGTCGAGCGATGACTGGCCCGCGCTCGCTGCCAGCCGTGTCGCGGCTTCCAGCACGTTGTAAGCGCGGCGCACATCTCCGTTGGCATAGCCGGCAATCGCATTCAGCGCATCCTGCGATGCAGCGATCTTGAAGGTTCCGAGACCGCGTTCACTATCGTCAAGCGCGCGGCGCAACAACGCAACAATTTGCTCATCGCTCAAGGCTTCCAGCACATAGACGTGGCAACGGGAAAGCAGCGCGGCATTCAACTCAAAGGAAGGATTCTCCGTCGTCGCCCCAATCAGCCGGATCGAGCCACGCTCGACGTAGGGGAGAAATGCGTCCTGCTGACTGCGATTGAAGCGATGAATTTCATCGATGAATAAAATCGTGCGCATTCCGACGGAGGCGGCCTGGTCAGCTTCCGCCATGACCTGCTTAATTTCTTTGATTCCACTTACTACGGCGGAAAATTCGATGAATGTCGCGCGCGTGGTGTGCGCGATGATTTTGGCCAGCGTGGTTTTTCCTACCCCCGGAGGGCCCCACAGGATCATCGAGGTTGTGTCGTCGGTTTCCAGTTGCAGGCGCAACGCTTTTTCGGGCGCAAGCAGATGCTCCTGGCCGACAAATTCATCCAAGCTGCGGGGACGCATTCGCTCCGCCAGCGGCCGCTGGCGCAAATCGGCTGGCGCGTCGTTTGAGTATGCGGGATCGCCCGGTAGCGCGTCGAAAAGGCTCATATCCTGCCTTTGAACGATGCGACGATTTGTTGCCGCGATGCCTCGCACAACAGAATCGAAGCGGCAATGGCAGCATTCAGAGACTCGACATTGCCCGGACATGGTACACGCAGACTTCCCTGGCAGAAGGACAATATCTTCTCGGAAATTCCTGCGCCTTCGTTGCCGATGACGAAAGCGATTGGTCCACGCAAATCGGCATCGAAGATGGAAGTCCCCGTGTCTGCAATGCAGGCGTATAGAGGAATCTTGTTTTCGGCGAGGCGTTGCAGCAATGCCGTGTTTGGCAGAGAAACGATCGGCAGACGAAAACTCGAACCGGCGGAGGCTCGCAACGCCTTCTGGCTCCATGGACTTGCGGTGCCCAATGTCAGCAGGACTCCCGTGGCGGCGAATGCCTCGGCGGACCGAATGATGGTGCCAACGTTGCCTGGATCCTGCAGTTCGGCAAGAATTACGAGCCGAGGCTGTGCTGGTGCAAGCAAAAATTCGAGCTTCCAATTGGGGGACTCAACCAAAGCGGCGACTCCTTGCGGAGACTCGGTCGCGCATGCGTGATCGAAGGCATCGGCAGCGACGGTGAGAATCTTCGCCGTGCCATAAAGCGTGGGTGGAGTTTCTGCGATGCGGTCCTCACGCAGGAAGATCGTGTCGATCCGAAGGCCGCTGCGCTGGGCTTCCTGAACCAGATGCTCGCCTTCGATTGCGATCATCCGGTCCGAAGCGATATTCGTGTGCAGGAATCGCCGGCGCAGGTCTTTCAGGCGCGCGTTCTGGCGGCTGCGGATAGTTTCGGCTGGAACTGCCACTGAATGCGCCATATCTGGCGATTTTACGCTGTTGCAGAAGCTGAGAATTCCGCGGGACCAGCCCGAGCGGAAGCCGCTTCGGAAGAATCATAGGTGGAATAAAAACTTTAGTAATGGGCATAAAGTCCGTTCTGGTACAGGCGTTCCAATTTGGTTTTGGCGGTGCTCGCCTTCGCATTTTTCACGTGTTTGCCGGAGTTGAAACCATCACTATGAGAACAGAGAGAGGTTTCCCCCAATGGCGACTCACCCGAACGTCAAAACGGACCCAACAGCAGACGCAATCCATGCAGTGGATGAACAGGAAATTGCTCCTTTCCGCACTTTGTCCAAGGGACGCGATCTTGCGCCTGTTGCCTATATGCCGCCCGCCCTCGCGGAAATCCCGAAGGGGCAGCACCTTCGCAGAATCCTTACTCGCGAACAGGGATACGCATTGGAGACGATCGGACATGCTGTCGATTATCTGAACGACTGCTACCTGTACGAAGGCGACGATTCGGAAACAATCAACCTGAGCGGCCCTCCCAACGATGCCCTCCAGATTCTGGTCACAGCTCGACAGCAGATTTTCATGTCCGCTCCGGTTCGCGAACCACGATTGCTGCAGATTTGGAACGCCATCTTGCATCGCGAATCCCGTAAAGGACCGCACAACGGACCGGGTCGGCAGTCCTCGAAGCCCGTCTCTGTGCTTCCCTTGTCTTCGTCCAGGTAAGCGCAAACGGAGGCGAACCATCCGCCTCCAGCCCGATCCTAAAGCGTAGAGGCGTATGTCTCCCCCAGACGGAGCCCCATGCCGGTTTCACAGCACGCGGACGCGGATTACACTGGCAGTGCATGAAACTTTTTCATCCAATGAGACTTGCCAGTCAATGAATCTCATCGTCAATGGACGGGACCGTGAGTTTCCTGAGTTGGACTCGGACCCGAAGCTCCCGCATTTCATCGAACTTCTCCAATTGAAGGCGGATCGCGTTGCCATTGAGCGTAACGGCAACATCGTTCCGCGCGCAAATTGGCCTCAGGTTGCACTGGAAAATGGCGACAAGCTGGAAGTGGTGCAGTTTGTCGGCGGCGGGCGTTAACGCCTGCCAGAATCGACAGGTTGCCGACTTGAGCAGACCTCAAACCTGCAATAACGTTAAAGGACAAATAATTGAAACCACCTCTTGACACGATGTTAAGTGTGCTTTACATTGCATGATGTAAAGGAGACTTAACATCCATGAACCAATCCTGCAAACTCTATCGCAAACAATGCCTGCTCGCGCTCGGCCTTTATGCAATCGTCCTGTTACTTTCCATTGACGCGATATCGAAGTTTCACCTGGGCTGGTGGCGTATTCCCGTCGCGCTTGTTCCGGTGTTGCCGTGCCTGCTGGTTGTGCGATCGATGCTCGCATTCTTCAGCCGCTGCGATGAATTGCAGATACGGATTCATCTGCAATCGCTGGCTTTTGCGTTCGCATGTACGGCAATCCTGACATTAACGTATGGCTTTTTGCAGAACGTCGGCTTTCCGAACGTCAACTGGGCCTGGGTTTGGCCGCTCATGGGAACTCTCTGGCTCTTGGGCCAGCTCTTTGCGAAGAGAAAGTATCAGTGAGAAACCGCGTTCGAGAATTGAGAGAGGCGCGAAAGCTATCGCAAGCGGAATTTGGAGATATCGTTGGCGTCTCGCGCCAGACGGTGTATGCGATCGAAATCGGCAAGTACGAGCCGAGCCTACCCCTTGCATTTAAGATCGCGAAAGCGTTTGGACGTCGGATTGAGGATATCTTCGATCCCAAGAGATAGTGTCGATCGCCTCACCAGAGAGCGTCGGCTACTGAGCCAGCAGCAGCAGGACGAACAGCAGTACCCACAGCGCGCTCATCACATGCCAATACCAGGCGGCGGTATCGACGACTGCCTGGCGCACCTCGACGCGTCGAGAGGAACCCAATGCAGCCAGCGCGACAATCAGGCCGGCGATTCCAAGCATAAGATGCAGCATGTGCGCGCCGGTGACCAGGTAGAAGAAGTGGCTGTTCGGATTCGATGCGAAGAAAACTCCTCCACCGTAAAGCTGTCGCCACGCAATGCATTGGCCCGCGACAAACAGGCAGCCAAGCGCCAAGGTGGCTATCAACCAGGGCAGCGCATGCCTTGTTGTCGGACGACCCAGGCCGAGCCACTCCTCCATGACATCGATTTCGCGGAATACGCTGCGACGAGCCATTTCCACGGTTAATCCGCTGATTGCGAGGATGGCGGTATTCAGCCACAAAATCGGAGGTATGGTTAGCGGTTTCCAATCGAGAAGGTATTCATCGTAGACCTGGAAACGTCCAGCGTGTTGCTGCGCATAGAAGGCGAGCACCAGGCAAAGGAAGAAAATCATGTCGCCGGCAAGCGCAAAGCCGAGGCCCATGCGGCAACGGGTCAGCAACTCGCGCGGGCGGCGATGCGGTTCGCCATGTCCCCAGTTCTCATCTCCGCCGCCGCCGCCGGTTGGCCGGCGATGTACGGGCGGACGGCCGCCGCTCCCCGGGTGCTTGCGTTCAACCTCAGTCGGAGCTGGAGTAATGGTGACGGGCATGGCGAGCGTTCCCGAAAATTGAAGTCTACACTTGGTACGATGCTTTCAACGCGGGAAAAGTTCCGCTTTTATGGGCCGGTCATCAGGAATGCGACAATGTTTCCGGTCCGCTCTTTCGATCGATTTCGGCAGGTAACCATTCGAGTGTTGTTGCGTCCCATGGATTAGGTAAAGAATTGTCGCCGTGAGTCAGGCTGCGCGCAAGGTTCCAGAAGAAGAGCAATTGCGAGGCAATCAACAGGAATGCAGCGATGGTGATGAATCGTTGCAGCGGCAGCAGATTTCGGAGGAACGCTGCCGTGCCGGTCAGTTGCGCGTATTGGCGCGGTTCTCCGGCTAGTCCAGCGAAGTGCATGGGGAAGAAAACCGCATAGGCCCCGATCAGCGACAGCCAGAAATGCCAGTGGCCTAGACGCTCGCTCATTCGTCTGCCAGTGAGCAGCGGAAACCAATAATAAATGGCGGAGAACAGCGCAAAGCTGACGGCCATCCCCATGATGAGATGAAAATGGGCCACCACAAAAAATGTATTGTGCAGATAGCTGTCGAGTATAGGCTGCGCAAGCACCGGCCCGGTCAATCCTCCTGTAATAAATAGAGAAATAAAGCCGAGGATGAACAGCAGCGGAGTTGCGCGGCGCAGGCCGCCGCCGAAGACTGTCGCAAGCCATTGGATGACTTCAATGGCGGAAGGAATAGCGATCGCAATCGTCGCCAGCCCGAATCCTCGACTGGCATAGGGATTCATGCCGCTGACAAACATGTGATGTCCCCACACCGCAAAGCCGAGCAGTCCAATCGCGATGGTGGCCGCGACCATGGTCCGATACGACCTTCGATCGAGCGGATGCCCCGCGAACGTGGCAAGCAGCATTGTGGTCAGCCCCATGGCGGGCAGCACCGCGATGTACACCTCCGGATGGCCAAAGAACCAGAACAGGTTCTGCCACAACAGCGGCGAGCCGCCGGCATGATGAAGCACGGTGCCGTTGATGACATCGACCCGCGGAAAAAAGAAGCTGGTGCCCAGGTGTCGATCGCTCGATAACATTCCGCACGCTGCAAGCAGAACGCTGAACGAGGGGATCATCATGCATGCGGCCACGAACCAGGACCACGCCGTCAACGGCATCTCCATCCACTTCATGCCATGCAGTCGGCGAGTGAACACAGTGGCGATCACGCTGACCGCGCTCAGCAGCGAGCCGAGGCTGAACAGAGCGATGGCAAGCAGCCATCCATCCATGCCGTAGCCTTGCCCGGGGCCGGCCAAGGCAGCAGAACTCAGCGGCGGATAGCTGGTCCAGCCGGAGATGGCCGCGCCACCAGGAAGAAACGGCGTAACGAAAAGCGTGAGGAGCGCCAGCAGAGTCAGCCACACAGAAATTGCATTCATCCGCGGCAGCGCCATGCGAATTTCAGAACGCGCGGCAATCGTCACGTTCGCGGGGTTTGCCGCCGGTTCGATACCGCGGAGTTGCTCCGGCAAAATCAGGCTGGCGAGTCCATTCTGGGGCGCGGCAGAAGTGACAAAGAAAATCATCAGTGTGCCGTGCAAGGTGAGCAGCGCCAGATAATCCTCCGGCTTGATCGTGCCCCATCCTGGAATGCGCGCGCCCGTCCAAGCCAGATGCAAGCGCATCAGCAAGGAAAGAAGCGCGCCGGCGATCACCGCTACCAACGCAGTCAGCAGGTACTGCACACCGATGACTCGATGCGACGTGGTAAAAATGTAGCGCCGCAGCCAATGGCGTTTTGGGGGAGCGTCGAGATTTGCCGGCTCAGTCATCTGCTATCTCCCCGCATTTAATACTTCGCGTTGCGCCATCCAGGCCGAAAAATCGCGGTCTGAAACGACACGCAGCACGGCATGCATGCGATAGTGGCCCAGCCCACAAAGCTGTGAACAAAGGATAGGGTAGTCGCCCATGCGCGTCGGCGTCAGATGAATCCGCGACGTCGCGCCGGGAGTCGCATTCTGCATCATGCGCATGCCGGGAATGAAGAATCCATGCACGACATCCTGCGCGCGGAGGAGAATCTGCGCCTGACGATCGACGGGCAGAACAAGGACGCTGCTGACAATGTCGTCCCGACCGTGCGGGTCGGCGGGGTCGAGGCCAAGCGGATTGGCTCCAGGCGCGTCGATCAGATTCGGTTTCGTAGCGCCGTAGATTCGGTCTGGGCCCGGATAGCGAAAGTACCATTGAAATTGCACCCCGGTGACTTCCACATGGACAGCGTTTTCCGTCGCGTTCGTGAGACGGATGATGGCCCAAAGATTCTCCGCAACTATCGTCATCCAAACCATGCCTGCCGCAAAGGCCGAGATTGCAATCCAGCGCCACATGGGTGAAAAGCGCGGGCGGCGCTGCCGCGGCAGAAAAAGGCCTGCGATCAGGATGACCTGCGCCAGGACGCAAGCAGCCGCGAGCGCAAGCAAGCTGTTCCGCATCAGCGTATCGATAGCAGGCGCGTGCAACGAGCCTGCGCGTGGCATCCAGATTGAGGTGGTCTGGATCGTGAGGAAGGGCGCCTCGCGAAAGTGTAGAGAAGTGCGAATCCAGGTTCCAAACGAGAGACCTGGAGCACCCAAGCGCGCGACCAGATGAATCATTCGTATTCAGCCAGAGTTTTTTGTATCACGGGATGCTCCGCAGCGCATGAGTCTAAGTTATGTGAACCCGCGTCCTTGACCATCTGCGCAAAATATCGATGCACGCGCCGGTCTGGGCTGTCTTCGGGCGGAGCTGATTTTGGTTGATCGCAGGTTGCCAATGTTTCTGGATCGCTGATATGGGAAAGCTCCGGATGAAACGTTGCCGCCAGAATATTCTTTTGCCGAACCAGAACCGGGGACCCATCGCGCGTTGCCAGAACTTCGACAGCGCTGCCAAGCTCCATCAGTCGCGGGGCGCGAATGAAAACCATTTCCAGCGGTCCGCCTGGCAGGGAAGTCGCCGCGGTAACGATCTGGCTGTCGATCTGGCGTCCGTAAGCATTCCGCTCGACCGTCGCATCCAACGCGCCCAGGCTTTGCTGCGGCGGATTCACGACGCGCTTTGCCAGCAGGATGCATCCCGCGCAGGTGCCAAACGTCGGACGGGTTCGCGTGAATTGCTGAAGCGGAGCGAAGAGTCCCTCGCGTTCCAGCAACTTCAAAAAGGTCGTGGATTCGCCGCCCGGGATGATCAGTCCATCGACCTCAGACAACTCCGCCGCGGTGCGCACCATTTTCGGCTGCGCGCCTACTTGTTCCAAGGCGCGCGCATGCGATTCGTAGTCGCCCTGCAGGGCCAGTACGCCGATGATGGGGGTTGTGGTAGGTTCCATTTGTCTGGTCGAGGAGAGCTCAGAGTGGATATCGCCAAATGCCGGAAGGAGCCATTCTGAACAGAGCGCAGCGGAGTGAAGAATCCAGATGATGCAAGAACAGTAGACCCTGCCGTCACCCTCTGGATTCTTCGCTTCGCTCAGAATGACTCACCTCGTTATTTGAATACCGTCATCGACCGCTTTACAGGCGCGCGGCGTTGTCCGTCATTGCGGCAAAGCTGCGTCTGCCTGAACGGCCAGGTTCACCAGCCGCGGGTCTGCATCATGGAGGACGCATCCATCGCGGCCACTGCCAGGCCCTTCATTGCACCGGTGCACTCCGCGCTGGTTTCGGCCAGCACTTTAGGATCATCGAAATATGTTGTGGCGCGGACGATTGCGCGAGCGCGACTGGTTGCTTCATCAATCGACGCGAGATGAGTGGAGTCGCTCATAAAAATGCCGGAGCCAACGAACACCGCTTCCGCTCCAAGCTGGCGGACCAGCGCGGCATCGGCGGGCGTGGCAATGCCGCCCGCGGAAAAGTTCGGCACCGGAAGCTTGCCGGCTTTCGCTACCATGCGGATCAATTCATACGGCGCGCGATGGTCTTTTGCCGCGGCAAAAAGCTCTTCATCGCTCATTACGGTCAACTGGCGCATGTCTTTGACGATCTGGCGCAGATGTTTGACGGCGTGGACGACATCGCCCGTTCCCGCCTCCCCCTTGGTGCGAATCATGGCCGCGCCCTCGGCAATGCGACGGAGTGCCTCGCCCAAATCGCGCGCGCCGCATACAAACGGCGTTTTGAAGGCGTGCTTGTTCACGTGATGCAATTCATCGGCCGGGGTAAGCACTTCCGACTCGTCAATAAAGTCGACGCCCAACTCCTGCAACACTTGAGCTTCTGCAAAGTGACCAATGCGGCATTTCGCCATCACGGGAATCGACACCGCAGCCATAATTTCCTTGATGATTGACGGGGAAGCCATGCGGGCGACGCCGCCTTCGGCGCGAATCTGCGCCGGAACGCGTTCCAGCGCCATAACGGCAACCGCACCGGCCTTTTCTGCGATCTCCGCCTGCTCGGCATTGATGACGTCCATGATGACGCCGCCCTTGAGCATTTCCGCCAGGCCAACTTTCAGGCGTAAGGCGTGATTCGACACGGGGTTTGCTCCGGAATTGCTTTCGGGGTGCGCGTTGCCATTGTTCTGGTGACTTGCCATGGTGCTGCTCCTTGCCACTGCTAGCGCTTGAGGCCACGCCAAACTTCCGTGGAACTACAAGTTTATCAGTTTCGGTGGCTATCGATTCGCGGCCTTAGCGGTCACTCGCTGTTTGTACTTCCGCAGCAATTCGACTGGATCGACGGCAACAAAGACGCCCTGGCCGCGGGCCAGAACTATGCCATCGAGAGATTGGATTTCCCCGGCGTGAAAATGCTTGCGTCCTTCAACCTTCACACGCCAGCCGACAGCACGCAATCTGGTTGCCAGCGGGACCGGCTGCAGATAATCGATGGACATGTGGCGGGTCAAAGCAACGATTCCTTTCTGTCGATTCACTTTGCCCATGGCCTCATCGAGAATGGTCGCAATGATGCCGCCGTGGACATGGCCAGGAGGTCCCTCGAAGCGCCGAGGTACGCGAAATTCGCTCTCCACGCCGGTGATGTCAATGGTGGCCCGAAATCGCAGATGCAGCCCTTGCCGATTTTCCTGTGCGCAGCCAAAACAGTGATGGACCAGGCCGGGGATCGGCCCATCGAGCGTGTGGTCGGAAGTTGCAGCGGATTTCGTTTTCGGAGCGTGCGTCGAGGTCTTCAATTGATTTCCGTTCTTTTAGTGCAAGCCGGATGGTCGTTGCGCAATCAATTCCGCAACACCCTTTTGCGCGACAGTTTCGTTGTAGTGGAGAATTTTCATTGCGCGATAAACCTCCAGCAATTCCTGCGACCGCAATAGAAAGTCCGGATTGCGCGGTCCGCGTGGGTTGCCCAGCCGCTCATTCTCTTCCGTGTAGGTGCGGTAGAGCAGCAGGCCGCCGGGGATGAGAATCTTAGGCAGCCACGGTAGGACCGCGCGCTCGAGAAAGAATGAAATCAGCACGAATCCGAAGCGGCGGCGTTGCTGGGCAAATTGGACGACAATATCAAGCGCGTTGCCCTGCGCGATTTCAAGCGTGTGGCCCTGCGGCAGCGCGGCCGCTTTTTCGCGCGCGATTGCGAGCGCGGCATTCGACCAGTCCAGCAGCGTCATTCGCCAGCCTTGCTGCGCCAGCCAGATGGCATGGTGACCCGCGCCCCCGGCCAGGTCAAGGCCTGTCGCTGCCGCAGGCAACAGCGGCTTCAGATATTCTTCATGGGCCCGGATAACAAACGCGTCCGGCTCGCGGTATTGAAATTCACCCGCAAGATACCGCTGGTCCCAGCGCTGCCGATCGCTGGCTGTCATAGATAAATTGGAGCTTATGGCGTGTAACGCCACAGATCGTTCAGGGGATGATTAATCGCCGGCTGGGAATTCACACCCCATCCACCGAACAGCCAGAGATTTCCGTCCGTATCGAGCCACGATGTCGCGGAAGTCCGGCCGCTTGGTATGGAACTGGCGGAGGCTGTGCCGAGCATGCCGTAGATCGCGACATCATTTCCAACCTTGTCTCCGCTCACCCACGTCCACATCTTCTGTGTCGTATCGAACTCCCAAAGATCGTTAAGTGCAGTCATACCATTTGGAGGTGGATTGGAATCCACCCCGTATCCCCCAAACAGCCATAGATTGCCGCTTCCGTCCGTCCAACTCACAGCATCGTCTCTACCCCCAGGCATGTTTCCCGCAGCCGCAACTCCTTGTGTTCCATATACTCCGCTTTGGCCTTCGCCAAAGTTGCCAACGGAATTACTTCCACTTACCCAAGTCCACGTTTTGTCCGCAAGATTGAATTGCCAAAGATCATTGAGCACTCCCAATGTACCGTTCGCATCTCTGCCGTACCCGCCAAAAAGCCAGAGATGGCCGCTGTGATCAACCCAACTGATCGCGGAATCTCTCGCGCCAGGAACATTGGACGGGGAAGCGACGTTCTGGATTCCGTATGCTCCGCTTACATCGGATGCACTGCTTCCGCTAATCCAAGTCCAGGTTTTGTCCGTAGGATCGAATTCCCAAAGATCATCGAGATCGCCTTCGCTTCCGACTAAATTTGCACCGAAACCACCAAAGAGCCAAAGATCGCCTTTGCTGTCGATCCAACTGACAGCTTTCCATCTTCCTCCAGGGAAATTGGTTGTGGATGGCGTTCCCTTTGTTCCGTACATACTGGGCTGTCCGACAGCGTCGGATTCGCCGGAAGGCCCGCCGACAACGCTGGAGCCGCCGATCCACGTCCAGGTCTTCGTCGAGGGAGAAAACTCCCATAAATCATTCAGGCTGCCTTCACTTCCAATCGAGTCGACTCCAGCGCCACCAAAAAGCCAAAGATTGCCGCTGCTATCGCTCCATGTAACAGGCGATACCCTGCCGCCCGGCACATTGGTTGTCGAAGGAATTCCAATTGTTCCATATACGCCAATTGGACCTGCTGTTTGATTGCTGAGTACGTTCGCTCCACTCATCCACGTCCATGTACCCTTAGACGGAACATATTCCCAAAGATCGTTGCCGTACGCGAGAACTCCATTCTCGTCAACGCTGTGACCGCCGAAGAGCCAGAAATTCCCATTTACATCGGTCCAGACTCCCGCACCCTCTCGCCCTCCGGGAACGTTCGATGTGGAGCCGACACCCTCAGTGCCATATACGCCGGCGGGACCCACCGTCAAATAAGGAGTCGTATTGCTGCCGCCCATCCATGCCCACAGGTTTGCGTTTGAGGCTGGGGGCGGGGGTGCCGTTCCACCACCACCTCCTCCGGTCGTCCCACCTCCTCCGTTATTGGAGCTATTTCCGCCGCTAGCTCCGCATCCGGCACAAATGGCGAGCAGCAGTGCCATTGGAAGAAAAAAAAGAGCAGAACGGCGGCAGGACAACAGTTTTGAAGCAGCCATGGATTTTCCCTGCAAAAAATTGCTGGATTTGGAATTGGCTAAAGTATACGTCGACTGCGCTGTATCGAACCGTAATTGGCGCAGACGCGGCCAGTGCTGCTGAACGACCGCAGACGCCTGCGCCACGGCGACTTGCGTCAGGCGAGAACTCCCCGGCGATGCTCCGGGCAGGCTCAGCGGAGAGACCTGCCTGCGGTCCCTCCGCTCGACACTGACAGGAAAATTGCTCTGACGCTGCGTTATACTTCATGTGAAATGGCCCTGCTCGACAAGACGTTTTACATTGAAACCTTTGGCTGCCAGATGAATGTCCATGACTCGGAAAAAGTCATCGGAACGCTGGTCCAGGAAGGCTATCGTCAGGTCAAGACCGAGGTTGAGGCGGCGCTGATTCTCTACAACACCTGCTCGATTCGCGACAAGGCGGAGCAGAAAGTCTTCAATCGCCTGAATGACTATAAGGCGCTGCACAAGCAAGGGAAGCGTTTTGGCGTGCTGGGCTGCGTGGCGCAGCAGGAAGGCGAAAAGATATTCGATCGGGCGCCGTATGTTTCGCTGGTCGCCGGATCGGCCTCCTATCGAAAATTGCCGGAGATGCTGGTGCAATTGGAAGCCGGCCACAAACGCATTACCGGCCTGGACGATCGGCAGACGGATCTGACCTTTGAGACGGAGTTCACCGCACGCAGCAACAAGCATCGCGGATACATCACCATTATCGAGGGCTGCGACAAGTTCTGCGCCTATTGCGTGGTGCCGTATACGCGCGGAAAAGAGCGCAGCAGAACGTCCGATTCCGTACTCGCTGAGGCGCGACAGATGGCCGGCGCGGGCTATACAGACATCCAACTGTTAGGGCAGAATGTGAACTCGTATCGCGATCCTTCGGGAAAGTTCAGCTTCGCGGAATTGCTGGCCGCAGTCGGGCGCGTTCCGGGAATCCGACGCGTGCGCTTCACCACCTCCCACCCGCGCGACTTTACCCGCGATATCGTCGATGCAATCGACGCTGTGCCGACGCTCTGCGATCACGTGCATTTGCCCGTGCAGAGCGGATCGTCTCAGGTACTCGCCCGCATGGCGCGGGAGTATACGCGGGAGTGGTATCTGGAACGCATCGCCTGGATCAAGGCGGCGCGGCGGCCAATCAGCCTGACGACAGATATCATCGTCGGGTTTCCCGGTGAAACAGAGGAGGATTTCGAGCAGACTCTCAGCTTGCTCGCCGAGGTCGGCTACGATGCCGTGTTCGCCTTCAAGTACTCTCCCAGGCCGAATACGCCGGCAATTTCAATGGAAGACAGCATTCCGGAAGAGGTGAAGAGCCGGCGGCTTCAAACCCTGCTGGAGCGTCAGCGAGAGATTCAAAGGACGCGCTATAGCAGGCATATCGGCGAGGTTGTTGAAGTAATGGTTGAGGGTAGCAACCCTGCCCGTGGGCAGGTTTCCGGGCGCAGTTCGCAAAACAAGGTCGTGAACTTTACCGTCGATTCACCCATTTTTCCGGCAGCGGGAAATTATATCAACGTGCGCATTACGCAGAGTTTCCCTAACAGCTTGCTCGGGCAGGCTGTGATTGCCGGGCAGCCGTCCGCGGTTTCCGCGGAGGAGGGAATTTGTGTCGCATGACTACAACGCTCCAATCCGGCGCAAATGAAGCGCAGGCGGACGAAATGGAAGTCAAGATCCGCGGCCTGATGATGGATCCTGTGACAAATATGCCCATGGTGGTGCTCAAGGACATTGGCAGCGATGCCCTGGTGCCCATCTGGGTGGGGATTTTCGAAGCCAACGCGATTGCGTTGGAAATTGAGAAGACGGCAACACCGCGGCCCATGACTCACGATCTGCTGGCGAACATGGTCCGCACGTTGGATGGTGCGGTGCGGCGCGTTGTCATCACGGAGTTGCGCGACGACGTGTTTTACGCGTTGATCTGGATGGAACGCGGCGGCGAACTGATCAGCCTGGACGCGCGCCCATCGGATGCGCTGGCGCTGGCGCTGCGCACGGACTGCCCCATCTATCTTTCGGCGCAGGTCCTGCGCACCACGCGAATGGCCAATGCAGGCGTGGAGAATTTTTCCACGGAGGAACTGCGGCGCTGGCTGGAAAACCTGAACGACGAGGACCTGGGCCGCTATAAGATGTAGGCACAGTTTGTCATCCTGAGCGAAGCGAAGGATCTCGCGGTCCATCGGGAAAACCGCAAGGTCCTTCGCTTCACTTCGTTTCGCTCAGGATGACAACATCCATTTTTTTGCAGGGTGTTGGCAGATCCAAAAAATGAACTAAAGGGCCATCATGCCGCAATCGTCACATCCGTTCTGGAAGCGAGCAGCATTTCGGACGATCGCGGGCGGCGCGGACCTGTTGCGCGGCGGCGTTCGAATATCAGCCTATGACCTCGCGCAGATTCGCAATTTTCTCGTATTCCAGTTTGAATCGCCATTAGGCAGCGTTGTCCACGCAACGCCGCTGTACGAAGCATTGAAGCGAGCGGTGCCGGATGCCGATATCACCGTCGCCGCTTCTCCCACGGCGGCAAGCGTTCTTCAGCATAGCCCCTATATCGATCGCTGCGTGGTAATGCCGAACCCGTTTGAAAATTTCGCCGCGAGCGTGATGGCTGTGCGACGGCTGGCGGAAACAATGCCAGCGGGACCACGCGCGATTATCACGACGATCGGCAACAAGCGGACGCGCTTGGCGATTCTGGGGCTTCTAACTGGCAGTGCAAGGCGAGTGGGATATACGCTTGCGCCGGAGCTATACGATCTGGCGCTGCCGTTTCATCCTGAACGCGGACAGATTGAGGGCAATCTCGATATTCTTCGCTGCCTTGGCCACGACGTTGCCTTTTGCGAGCCGCGTGTTTTCTTTCAGCAACAAGACGCTGAACAAGCGGCGCACTGGCTGGAATCGCTTTCGCCCACAACGAATACTCCGCGAATTGCCTTTGTGACGCAAAACAGCGGCGGCCAGCGGAACCAATGGAGCGCGCAGCGATTTCAGCAGGTGATTTCCGGCCTCTCGCGCGGGATGCGAGCGCTGCCGGTGTTCTTAGGTACGGCGAAAGACGCTGCTGCGATCGACGAATTGCACAGGAGCTTGCCGAATCCGGGAATTTCGCTCGCCGGAAAGACCAATGTCCCTGAACTGGCGGCGGTTCTCGCTCAGTGCGACCTGATCGTCAGCCTGGATACAGGAACGTTCCACGTAGCGCGCGCTGTCGGGCTGCCCGGCGTGGTCATTGCTCCAGCATGGCAGAGTCCGCTGGAATGGCTGCCAGTCGAGCATCCCTCTTATCGAGTGCTGCGCGGGCCTTCCATCGTCGCGCAGCCGGCCGCCTATTGGATAGAAGAAATCAGCGTGGAGCAGGTGATCGGTGCAGCGCTCGATCTGCTGGAGAACTATCCTCCCTCGCCTTCATCGCGCGCCGCGCGTACAGACCGCTCGACCAGACGGTCGGTCGATTTATCTCCGGGCCACGCTCTCGAAGCTTGAATGGAGATTCGGCGGCACCAGGAATAGCGTTTTCGTTCGGAGGTTGCTATCACAAGCTATTTCGCGAAATCCGAATCGAGGAATTCCTGCTTCTTTTACGAATGCGAAAACCCTGTATCCGAGCGGTTGAATCAAATTGAACAGGCGTTCATCTGGCTTTGTTTCAGTCAGGACGAGAGGAACCTGCGACCTGAGCGTTCCCAGGGCGCCTTCAATTACGTCCAGGTCCGCTCCTTCGACGTCAATCTTGATTCCAGTAACGTTGAGATTATTCTCTTCCGTGAAGCGATCGATTGTGGTCACATCAACTTCAATCGCTTCGTTGCCGGTTTGGTTTGCGAAGGACGTAACATGCGAAATCTCGCTATTCTGTTCCAGAGCAAACTGCGATTTTCCGACGCGGCTGCCGACAGCTAAGGTGTGTATATGCGCGTTCGGGTGTCCGGCTAAATTTGACCTTAGGACCGCCGACGCTCTTGGATCAGGCTCGAATGCATGAACGGCAGAGGCCCGGGGCAAAACATACAGTGAGTAATAGCCAATATTCGCGCCAACATCCAAAACTACGCCAGCAACATCCAGGTGTTCGGCGAAAAGCTCTTCACTGCCCCAATCTAAATTCGACCGGGTGATGAAAACCTCCGTTGCAAACTTACTCGTCCTGGGCAAATTCATTCGGAGGCCCGTGGGCAGCACAATCGCGTTGTCTTTGCGGAGGATACGTTTCGAGAACTGACGGCAGAAGGTCCTCCAAAGCCAATTGAGGGGACCAACTTCTCTGATAAATTCCGAGTTGATCGACATGAGCATTTTTAACATGGCGGACGGCGCGTCGCTGGCCGCTCTGCGACAATAGACCAGTTTTCATGTAGGTGTACGCTAAGACAGAAAATCCGACGCATCCGTTCATTAAAGAACGGATGTACATAAGGGAACGGTGGCGCCGCGCAGTAACAGGAAAACTGGTCTAGCGAACAGCACATGGGCATACTGACACGCATTCTAAAAGTAATGGCGGCGCTGATGACCTCCAACGTGGTCAACCTGGCCACGAAGCTGGTGCTGCCGCCCATTTTTCTTTTTATATACGGCACCACGCTGTATGGGGAATGGATTGCGCTTTCGGGCGCAGTGGCGTATCTCAGCACGCTGAACTTCGGCATACAGACCTATGTGACGCAGGACCTGACCGTCCGCTACCAACGCAATGAGTTGGGACCATATCATCTGCAACAATCCACGTCTCTGCGCCTGCTGCTGGCGATTCTTGGCAGCGCCGCGGTGGTCTGCCTGGTTGTTTTTAAGCTGCCGGTCGAAAGCTGGCTGCGGCTGACGCTTTCGCATCACGTCACCTCATTGACGCTGTATTTTTTGTCGTTGCAGGTCCTGCTGGGAGTGTTGTTCGGCTATTTCACCGGGATGTTCATGGTCTTTAGCCGCGCCCATGCAGGCGTGTTATGGGTGAATGGACTGCGGCTGACGGTAGTGGCCGTCACTTCCGCGGGCGCGTGGCTAAGGTTTTCCTTCCCTTTGCTGGCCGGGTTGCAGGCATCGCTATACCTGGTCGGAATTTTCCTGGTACTGTTGCACCTTCGCCACGCGGCGCCGGAGATTTTTCCACGGATCACGCTTTGGGACCGCACTGCGGTGCGCGCCATTCTGAAACCAAGCAGCTATTTCGGCCTGATCAGCATGAGCACGTTTCTCTCCTTCGAGATTCCCGTGCTAATCCTTCAGCGCGAAGCAGGGGCATTTATTGTGGTCGCATTCACGGCAATGCGCACCATCTTTTCCATGTCGCGGTTTATCTTGATTGGACCGACG